>NZ_JFJW01000089.1:0-142311 GCF_000611125.1 Cupriavidus sp. SK-4 | reverse complement strand
GGGGCGGTAGCGGCGGCCGCAGCAGCCAGCCGGATCCGATGAAGACCTCGATGGGCTATATCACCCACGGGCCCACGCTGCTGACCTCGCACGCGGCCAACCTGAGCGGCGGGCGCGGCACTGGCGCACGCCAGGGGCGCGGTGGCGCCGGCATGGGCGGCATGGGTGGCATGCGCGGTCAGGGTGGCCAGGGCGGTCTGGGCGGCCAGGGTCAGGGCAAGCCGCGTCGCAGCGGCGGCGAAGCCAACGGCAATGTGATGCCGAAGGCGTCAAAACCAGGCGGCAACCGTTCCCCGCGCGGCGGTAGTGGCGGTGGCGGCGGCAACCGTGGTGGCAACCGCGGCGGCAACCGATAAGCGCTGATTGCGGCGCATAGCGGGCTGAATGCCCGCCAGCGCCGCAATCAGTGAACGGAAATGTCTGGCTTTTGCCTTTTCGACATAATCCGCGTATAATTCAAGTCTATTCAAAAAGCCATCCTCGTCGAGGATGGGCGAATGATGGGCATTGCGCCCATTTTTTTTTGGTTCGCCCGTTTTTCGGTTCTCTCCGCTAGAGCGGGGGGGTGGCGGACAGGCAGGGCTGCAGCAGGGTCGTCCCGGACGGCACCGGCGGGTTTGCCTGCCACGGTGTTGATGGCCATTACTCGGGATAACAGTGCATCTGGCAGATTTGATCGAAACCACCCTAAGCGGCATGGGATATGAGCTGGTCGAGCTCGAGCGTGCCCCGGCCGGATTGCTGCGTGTCTATATCGATCAGCCTGAAACCGGCATTGCCATCGAGGATTGTGAAAAGGTGAGCCGCCAGCTCACCCATGTGTTCACGGTCGAGAACGTCGACTATGAACGCCTCGAGGTCTCGTCGCCCGGACTGGACCGGCCGCTGAAGAAGCTGGCCGACTACGTCCGCTTTGCCGGCGAGGAGGTGCGCGTGACGCTGCGCCTGCCCGTCAACGGACAGAAGAACTTCACAGGCATCCTGCGCGAGCCCAACGGCGCGGCGGGCGAGGAGAAGATTGGCCTGGAGTTCGAAGGCAAAGATGGCCCGGCGCTGCTGGAATTTGCCGTATCCGATGTCGACAAGGCACGCCTGGTGCCGGTGATCGACTTCAAAGGAAATCAAAGAAAAGGGAACAAGCAATGAGCCGCGAAGTTCTGTTGCTCGTCGATGCGCTTGCGCGTGAGAAGAACGTCGACAAGGATGTGGTATTCGGTGCCCTGGAGGCGGCGCTCGCCTCGGCCACCAAGAAGCGTTTCGAGGAAGACGTGGATATCCGTGTCGCGATCGATCGCGAGTCGGGCGAGCATGAAACCTTCCGCCGCTGGCTGGTCGTTCCCGACGAGCTGGGCCTGCAAGAGCCGGACAAGCAGATCCTGCTGTTCGAAGCCCGCGATGAAACCCCCGGCATCGAGCTGGGTGACTTTATCGAGCAGCAGATCGAGTCGGTCGAGTTCGGCCGCATCGGTGCGCAGGCTGCCAAGCAGGTGATCCTGCAGCGCATCCGCGACGCCGAGCGCGAGCAGATCCTGAACGACTACCTGGATCGCGGCGAGAAGATCATGACCGGCACGGTCAAGCGTGCCGACAAGAAGGGCCTGATCGTCGAGTCCGGCCGCGTGGAAGCGCTGCTGGCCCGCGACCAGATCATCCCCAAGGAAAACCTGCGCACCGGTGACCGTGTGCGTGCGTATATCCTGAATGTGGACCGCGCCGCGCGCGGCCCGCAGATTGAACTGTCGCGCACCGCGCCCGAGTTCCTGATCAAGCTCTTCGAGAACGAAGTGCCGGAAATGGAGCAGGGCCTGCTGGAAATCAAGGCGGCTGCCCGTGATCCGGGCGTGCGCGCCAAGATCGCCGTGGTCGCGCATGACAAGCGCATTGACCCGATCGGCACCTGCGTCGGCGTGCGCGGTACCCGCGTCACCGCGGTGCGTAACGAGATCGGCGGCGAGGCCGTGGACATCGTGCTGTGGTCGGAAGACCCGGCGCAGTTCGTGATCGGCGCGCTGGCACCGGCACAGGTGCAGTCGATCGTGGTCGATGAAGAGAAGCACAGCATGGACGTGGTGGTCGACGAGGAAAACCTCGCCGTCTCGATCGGCCGCAGCGGTCAGAACGTACGCCTGGCGACGGAGCTGACCGGCTGGCAGATCAACATCATGACGCAGGAAGAGTCGGCGCAGAAGCAGGCCGAAGAGAGCGATGTCGTGCGCAAGCTGTTCATGTCCAAGCTGGACGTGGATGAGGAAGTTGCCGACATCCTGATCGAGGAAGGCTTCTCCACGCTGGAAGAAGTGGCTTATGTCCCCATCAGTGAAATGATGGAGATCGAGGCCTTTGACGAAGACACCGTCAACGAGCTGCGCAATCGCGCGCGTGATGCGCTCCTGACGATGGAACTGGCCCGGGAAGAAAAGGTGGAAGAGGTGTCGCAGGACCTGCGCTCGCTCGACGGCCTCAACCCGGAATTGATCGGCAAGCTGGCCGAAGGCGATATCCATACGCGTGACGACCTGGCCGAACTGGCCGTGGACGAGCTGGTCGAGATGACCGGTGTCAGCGAGGAAGAAGCCAAGTCGCTGATCATGAAAGCACGGGAACATTGGTTCAACTGAGGGACACGGCCGGGCCGGCCTACACCTGGCCCGGGCGCGCTTTCCGCAACGATTTGTCCCGACGTAGAAACCAAGCATTGAAAGGGTTTGAATGGCAAGCACAACAGTTGCCCAACTGGCCGCAGAACTGAGTCGCAGCGCAGCTGCCCTGCTGGAACAATTGCAGGCGGCTGGGGTGGGCAAAGCGACGCCAGAAGACATCATCACGGAATCGGATAAGACCAGGCTGCTGGACTATCTGAAGCGTTCGCACGGCCAGGCCGACGACAGCTCCCGCAAGAAGATCACACTGACCAAGCGCGAAACCTCCGAGATCCGCCAGTCCGATGGCACTGGCAAGACCCGCACGGTCCAGGTGGAAGTGCGCAAGAAGCGCGTGCTGATCAAGCGCGACGAAGCTGCGCCCGATGCCCAGGCCGACGCGGCCGAAGCCCAGGCGCCTGTCGTCGATGCTGTCGAGGAAGTTCGCCGCGACGAGGAAGAACGCCAGCAGGCCGAACTGCTCGCGCGCCAGGAAGCTGAAGCCAAGGCCGCCCGCGAGGCAGCCGAGCGCGAGGAAGCCGAGCGCCGCGCCCGCCAGGAAGCGCTGGAGGCTGAACAGCGCCGCCAGGCCGAACTCGCCGCCCGCAAGGCGGAGGAAGAGGCTGCCGCGTCGCGCGCCGTGACCGAGGCCAACGAGGATTCCTCGCGCAAGAAGGCAGAGGACGAGAAGGCACGCGTCACCGCCGAACGCGCCGAGGCGCAGAAGGCTGCCGACGAAGCCAAGGCTGCCGCCGACAAGGCGCGCGCCGAGCAGGAAGTCGCCGCGCGCAAGCGCCGCGAGGCTGCCGAAGCCGAGGCCCGTGCGATCCAGCAGATGCTGAACGCCCCGCCCCGCGTGCTGAAGGCGCCGTCCGAGCGCAAGGCTGAAGAGAAGAAGGCCGAGCAGACCGGTACGCTGCACAAGCCGGTGAAGCCGGCCGGTGCGACCACGGAAGCGAAGAAGGACGAAAAGAAGCCGGCCACCACGACCACGACCACGGCAACCGCCGACAAGAAGGGCAAGGTCGTGAAGGCGGGCTGGCAGGACGACAGCAGCCGCAAGAAGGGCAGCGGCCTGAAGACCCGCGGCGATACCTCGGGTGGCGTGGGCGGCTGGCGCGGTGGCCCGCGTGGCCGCGGCGGCAGGCAGCAGCAGCATGACGACAGCCGCAGCAACTTCCAGGCGCCGACCGAGCCGGTGGTGCGTGAAGTGCACGTGCCGGAAACCGTCTCGGTGGCCGACCTGGCTCACAAGATGGCCGTCAAGGCGTCCGAGGTCATCAAGCAGATGATGAAGCTCGGCCAGATGGTGACCATCAACCAGGTGCTGGACCAGGAAACCGCCATGATCGTGGTGGAAGAAATGGGCCACAAGGCGTATGCCGCCAAGCTGGACGATCCGGAAGCGCTGCTGGTGGTGGGCGGTGAGGAACACCCCGACGCCGAGCTCCTGCCGCGTCCGCCGGTGGTGACCGTGATGGGTCACGTCGACCACGGCAAGACCTCGCTGCTGGACTACATCCGCCGCACCAAGGTGGCTGCGGGCGAAGCCGGCGGGATTACCCAGCACATCGGTGCCTACCACGTGGAAACCGACCGCGGCGTGATTACGTTCCTGGACACCCCGGGTCACGAGGCCTTCACGGCCATGCGTGCCCGCGGTGCCAAGGCAACCGATATCGTGATCCTGGTGGTGGCCGCCGACGACGGCGTGATGCCGCAGACCAAGGAAGCCATTGCGCATGCCAAGGCTGCCGGTGTGCCGATCGTCGTGGCGATCAACAAGATCGACAAGCCCGATGCCAACCCGGACCGCGTCAAGCAGGAACTGGTGGCGGAGCAGGTGGTGCCGGAAGAATACGGCGGCGATTCGCCGTTCGTGCCGGTTTCCGCCAAGATGGGTACCGGTGTGGAAGACTTGCTCGAGCAAGTGCTCCTGCAAGCCGAAGTGCTGGAACTGACGGCTCCGGTGGATGCCCCGGCCAAGGGCCTGGTGGTGGAAGCCCAGCTCGACAAGGGCAAGGGCCCGATCGCAACCATCCTGGTCAGCAGCGGCACGCTCAAGCGTGGCGATGTGGTCCTGGCTGGCAGCGCCTACGGCCGCGTGCGTGCCATGCTGGACGAGAACGGCAAGCCGACCAAGGAAGCCGGCCCGTCGATCCCGGTGGAAATCCAGGGTCTGTCGGAAGTGCCTGCCGCCGGTGAAGAAGTGCTGGTGCTGCCGGACGAGCGCAAGGCACGTGAAATCGCGCTGTTCCGCCAGGGCAAGTTCCGCGACGTGAAGCTGGCCAAGCAACAGGCCGCCAAGCTGGAGAACATGCTCGAGCAGATGGCCGAAGGCGAAGTGCAGACGCTGCCGTTGATCGTCAAGGCCGACGTGCAGGGTTCGCAGGAAGCGCTGGTGCAGTCGCTGCAGAAGCTGTCGACCGCCGAAGTGCGCGTGCAGATCGTGCATGGCGGCGTGGGTGGCATCTCCGAATCCGACGTCAACCTGGCGACGGCTTCGAAGGCGGTCATCATCGGCTTCAATGTGCGTGCCGACGCTGGTGCGCGCAAGCTGGCCGAGCACAACGGCATCGATATCCGCTACTACAACATCATTTACGATGCGGTAGACGAGATCAAGGCGGCAATGTCGGGCATGCTGGCGCCGGAGAAACGCGAGACCACCATCGGCCAGGTAGAGGTGCGCCAGGTGTTCCGCGTGCCGAAGATCGGTGCGGTGGCCGGCTGTATGGTTACCGACGGCATGGTCAAGCGCAACTCGCTGGTGCGCGTGCTGCGCAACAATGTGGTCATCCACGACGGCGAGCTGGATTCGCTCAAGCGCTTCAAGGACGACGTCAAGGAAGTCAAGCAAGGCTTTGAGTGCGGTCTGTCGATCAAGAACTTCAATGATGTTCAGGAAGGCGACCAGCTCGAGGTGTACGAAATCACAGAGGTGGCGCGTACGCTGTAAGGCGTCGCAAGCAACGGCAGGCTTCGGCCTGCCGTTGTCATCTCGACTAGACAGTATTGAATGGCCAAGAAAGGCAGCATCTCCTCCCGCAATCTCCGCATCTCCGACCAGATCCAGAAGGACCTGGCCGAGATGATCCAGCGCGAACTGCGCGACCCGCGCCTCGGCCTGGTCACGCTGCAGTCGGTCGCGCTGACGCCCGACTATGCGCACGCCAAGGTGTACTTCACCGTGCTGGGCGCCGAAGCCGCCGAGGCGGAAGCCATCCTGAACGAAAAGGCCGGCTACCTGCACTCGCTGCTGTACAAGCGCCTGCACATCCATACCGTGCCGACGCTGCGCTTCTTCCACGATACCTCGGTCGAACATGCGATCGAGATGTCCAAGCTGATCAACGAAGCGAACGCAACGCGTTCGAAAGACGACTGAAGCCGGTGCCCATGCCGCCCTGGCATGGGTTTCGCGGCCACTACGTTTACGTTGCCGCCATCCGCGCCGCATCGCCGTCCCGCCTCCCGCTTTCTCCCGATGACCGATTCCAACGCCGACCGTCCGCCGCGCCTGCGGCGCCGCGAGGTCCATGGTGTGCTGCTGCTCGACAAGCCGCTGGGCCTGTCGTCCAACGACGCGCTGGTGCGCGCCAAGCGCCTCTTGCGCGCGGCCAAGGCCGGCCATACCGGCACGCTGGATCCGCTTGCCACGGGGCTGCTGCCGCTGTGTTTCGGCGAAGCCACCAAGTTTTCGCAAGACCTGCTGGAAGCGGACAAGACCTATGACGCCGTAGTGCGGCTGGGCGCGCGCTCGAGCACGGGCGACGCCGAAGGCGAGCTGCTAGATGTGCGCGAGGTCACCTGCGACCGTGCCGCGGTGGAGCAGGCGCTGGCAAGCTTTCTCGGCGAGATCGAACAGGTGCCGCCGATGCATTCGGCGCTGAAGAAGGACGGCCGCCCGCTGTATGAATACGCGCGCGCCGGCCAGACCGTGGAGCGTGCGGCGCGCCGCGTCACCATCCGTTCGATTTCGCTGCTGGACTGCGCCTTGCCCGATGCCCCGTCGTTCACGATGCGGGTGACGTGCAGCAAGGGCACCTATATCCGCACGCTGGCCGAGGACATCGGCGAAGCGCTGGGCTGCGGCGCGCACCTGACCGGACTGCGCCGCATCGCCGTGGGCGAGCTGACGCTGGACGGCGCGGTGACGCTGGAACAGATCGAACAGCACGACGACGCGCAGCGCCCGGCCATGCTGGCACCTGTGGACGCCTTGCTGCAGAAGTGTGCGCCGGTGCATCTGGATGACGCCGCCGCAGCGCGCTTCCTGCAGGGCCAGCGCATTGCCCAGCGCGACCTGCCGGCCGATACCGGGCTGGCCGAGGATGCGCTGGCGCGCGTCTATGCCGGCGAGCCGGCCCGGCTGCTGGGCGTGGCGCGCATGCGCGAAGGCGCGTTGCGGCCGGAGCGTCTGGTCAAGCTGTAATTTGCGTGAGGGGCCGCAAGCGGCCGCCCCGTCAGCAATTACTCGAGCGTGATCTTGGCCGTCTTGATGACATCGGCCCACATCTTGCGATCCTGGGCGAGGAACCCGGCGAAATGCTCCGGCGTATCGCCCACGGGCTCAGAGCCGAATTCAGCCATCTTCTTCCTGACTTCCGGGTTCGCCAAGGCCTTGACCAGCGCCTGGTTGTAGCGGGCGACGATCGCCTTCGGCAGGTCCTTCGGCCCGAAGATACCTTGCCAGGTCGGCATGTTGAAGTCCTTCAGGCCGCTCTCGGCAAGCGTCGGCACCTCCGGCAACAAGGGCGAGCGCTTGCTGCCGGTGACCGCCAGCGCCTTGACCTTGCCGGTCTTGGCCAGCGTCGCCGCGGTGGTGATGTTGTCGACCGTCATGGCGATATGGCCGCCCATCAGGTCGGTGATCACCGGGGTGGCGCCCTTGTACGGCGCATGGACCATGTCGATGCCAAGGCGGTGCAGCATGGTTTCGGCAATCAGGTGATTCGACGTGCCGACGCCTGCGGTGCCGTAGGTGACCTGCGGCGTCTTTTTGACGTAGGCGACGAAGTCGGCCATGGTCTTGACCGGCAGGGCCGGATTGACGATCACGACATTCGGCTGGGTGGCCAGCATGGCGATGGGCGTGAAATCATCCGCCTTGTATGGTGTGCCCTTGGGGTTGAGCACGTGGGTCACCGCCATCGCGCCGGCGGCGCCCATGCCGATGGTGTAGCCGTCGGCCGGGGCCTTGGCCAGCTTGTCGGCGGCGATGTTGCCACCCGCACCCGGCACGTTCTCCACCACCACCGGCACCCCCAGGCTTTCCGACAGCGGCGCCTGCACCAGGCGCGCCAGCAGATCGGCCGAGCCGCCAGGCGCAAAGCCCACCAGCAGGCGCACCGGCTTGGCCGGCTTCCACTCCTGCGCCTGCGCGCCCGGGATCACCGCCGCGCCCAGGCTCATCCACATCATGCCGCGTGCCAGCGGCCCCATCCACTTCGCCACCTTTTCCATTGTTACTTCCACTCCAGCAGTGTCATGGGCAATCTGTCAGCGGGCTTGCCCTTACCCGAAAATGCGTTCGCTTCGTGCCCTGATTCAGGCCTCGGCACCAGCCAGCACCTGTCCCAGCAGCCTTGCCACCATGCGGTTGGAGAGCAGCACCGGGGCTCCGGCATGGCGCGCCACCTCGGCGCGCATGGCTTCGGTGTAGCCCATGCAGTGCATCACCACCAGGTCGCAGCCGCGCAGCGTCTCGCCCGCCTGCGCGAAGCGACCGGTGCTGGTGTCGGTATAGGGCGAGGCATGCGTGACGCGCAGTTCGCAGGGCACGGGCTGGATCAGGTGGAAGCCGCTTACCTGGGCTTCCAGCGGCAACACGATGCCGAGCCGCTTGCAGCCCTGCGCCAGCGCCACGGTCAGGTGGTCCACTACCTGCTGCGGTTCGACGACCAGGGTCTGCATCGGCGGCAGGGCGGTGCCGGTGCACAGTGGCACCAGGGCGTCGAAGCGGCCGTCGTCCAGCGAGGTCATCAGCCGGGCCAGCATGGCCTCGGCCGCCGGCTTGCCCATCACCGCCTGCGTGCCGTCACGCAGCCGGCTGGCAAAGCGGTACTCGCCGGGCACGGGCGCCAGCGCGGCAATGTCTTGCGGGCCCAGCGCGTCCAGGATGCCGAACTCTTCCACCGTGGCCGGCAGGCCCAGGTCTGCAATCATCTGCGGGACCACATCGGTCCGGGGCGCCTGCCCGATGGTGACGAAGGCCACGCGTGGCTGGCGTGCGGCAGCCGTGTTCATGCCTCGGTGCCCACGGTCTGCAGATGGGCCAGCGAGCCATAGCGGCGCTGCAGCTCGGCCCACTCGGCCGCGTCGTAGAAGTCGCACTGGCCCTGGGCGAACTGCTTCGCCACCTCGATGCAGAAGCGCGTCGCCACGTCGATGTCGAAGGCGTTGGTGACGCCGGTTGCGCAGCCTGGCACCGTGGTCTGCGCGGTCAGCGCCACGCCCACCACCGGCGCAGGGGTCACGATGGCCGGTTGCATGATCGAGTTGACATGCCACAGGCCGTTCTCGTACGGCGTGATGTCCTGGGTGGTCAACGGCAACACCATCGGCAGTTCGCCGCTGACCCATCCCATCAGGTCCAGCATCCGCTCCGGCAGGCGCAGCAGCCAGCCTTCCTTGGCCACTGGTGTCAGCGCCACGCCGCGGCGGTTGACGAAGCGGTTGCCGCGCGTAGTGTCGACCGACAGGATTGCCGCCATGCGCGGGTGCACCTCATGCGACATCATCTTGCGCATCGCAAAGGGCGATTTCATCATCGGCACCGGATGGTGCGGCCGCGTGGCGGCGTGCGGGCAGATATGGGTGTGGATGCGCACCGGCCCGGCCAGCAAGTCGCCGGTGGCGGCCATGTCGGCCAGCTTCAGGGCGCTGGCGACGGCCACGATGGCGCCGTCGGCATCGGACACCAGGCCCGTCACGGCCGGGCGCGCGCCGACGCCGCCCAGCCGGCCCACCACGCCAAGTGCGGGCGCATCCGGGTTCTGTCCGGGCACCGTGCAGGCGAGGAAATCGGTGTAGAGGCCGTTCTCTTCCACGCGCGTCACGGTGACATCGTCCAGGCCGCGCGAGCGCAGCAGTGAGGCGACGGCTGCGCCGTCGACATTCGCTGCCGACAGCAGCTCGATCGATTCAATAACCTGCTTGATAGACATCTTGCTTGACTTCCTGGGGGCTGGGGTGGGGTTCTGTACGCTGGGACTCAGGCCAGTAAATTCAGCGCGGCAGCGACAGCGCGCCGGGCTGCACGTCGGCAATGTCCGCGCCCCTGAACCAGCGCGCGGCATGGGCGCCGCCCATTTTGAGGCGATCGTCCGAGACCCGCACCCAGTTGCCTTCGGGCAGGCCCAGCACCGGCATGTCGGGCTGCAGCACGGTGAACTCGGCCAGGCGCTGGTCGCGCGTTTCGCCGCGGAAGCCGGGCACGACCAGGTTGAAGTAGTGCGGGTTGATCTGGAAGGGGACCAGCGCCAGTGCGTCCAGGCCGCCTGGATCGGCCACCGGCATGTCGTTGGTGGTGCGTATGCTCGGGCAGGCCAGGTTGGCGCCGGCGCTCCAGCCGATATAGCGCGCCGCACCGGATCGCACCCGCGCCGAGATCGCGGCCAGCAGGCCGCGCTCGCGCAGGCATTGCAGCAAGCGGAACGTGTTGCCGCCGCCAACGACGATCAGTTCGGCCGCCTCGATGGCGCGCACGGCTGCCGCCGGTTCGGCCAGCCGGTGCAGCGATTGCACCGCGATGCCGAGCGGCGCGAAGGCGTCGCGGACCAGCGTCTCGTAGGTGTCCCAGTCGCGCGTGACGCCGGCGAACGGGATGAAGCAGGCAGTCTTGCGGCCGGCGGCCAGGTCGCGGATCGCCGCCTGGGCGTGGACCAGGTAGCCGGCGTCGCTGCTGGAGTTGCTGAGTAACAGGAGTTCCATGGATCGTTGCGGCGAAGTCTAGATAGGTGGGGCGGCGTCGAGCCACAGTGGGTCGCCGATGCGCTGTCCCACGGGTGCCACGGCCTGCACCAGCGTCGCGCGCAGCGCCTGGGCCTGGGCCTGGCTGACCTGCATCGCGGTGAAAGACAGGCACAGCCCGCGCACGTCGCCTGAGAGCGGGTCTGCCAGTGTGGCGGCTACGGCGCCGATGCCGGGCATGCCTTCATTCACGGCGATGGCGCTGCGTTCGGCGCGGGCCGTCGCCACGCGCTCGCGCAGCTCGGCAATCGTGGCAGGACAGCCTGCGGGTGCATCCGGCAGCTTGCGGGCGCCGGCGGCGCCATAGCGTGCGCTGAATTCAGGCTCGGGCAGGCGCGACAGCAGCACCCGGCCCATCGCCGTGGTGAATGCCGGCCGGCGTGCGCCAGGCGGCGACAGCACCTGCACCGGGTTGCTGCCGTTCAGGCGTTGCAGCACGACGGTGTCGGTGCCGTCCAGCATCGACAGGTAGGCGGTGAAGCCGGTGGCATCGGACAGCGTGGCCAGGATCTCGCGGCATTGCTCGTCGAAGGGATGTGCCTGCGTAGCCGCCTGTGCTGCGCGGATCAGCAGCGCGCCAGGGCGGTAGCGCCGCGTGGACGGCTGCAGTTCCAGCAGGCGGTAGCGCACCATCTGGGCGAGCAGGCGCGAGGCCGAACTCTTGGCAAGGCCCAGTTCGTCCAGGACATCGTTAAAAGTGATCTCGTGCCGGTGATGCCCGAACATGTCCAGCACGCTTTCCACGCCTTCAAGAATGCTCACTCCGCCACTCCACGCTCCGCATCTCTCTTACTTTCTTGAGTTCCGTTTTTAGGAACCAAGGTTCCGTAATTCGGTTTGCAAATAATAGAGGCACGAAGACTGGAACACAAGGGGGCATTCCCGGCGCAGCAACCCGGCGGCGAAGCAAAAAAAATGGCCCCGATCAGGGGCCAAGTCTTGAAAACCGGAGAAGTTGGGTCAGTGCGCCGCCATTGCATCCGCCGACCCGCCGCCGCCCTTGGCCGGCCGCGTCAGCCAGACAAAGCCGATCAGCACGAAGAACAGCATCCCCGAAATCCAGAAGATGTCGTTGGCGCCGAGCATGGCCGCCTGCTGGGAGATGTTGCGCTCGATCACGCCCATTGCCTGGGCCTGGCTCATGCCCATATGCATCAGGTGGTTGAGCTGGTCGTGGTAGGCCGGGTTGTACGGGTTGACCTGTTCCACCAGCTGCGCGTGGTGCAAGGCCGTCCGGTTTTCCCAGAGCGTGGTCGAGATCGACGCCCCGATGGCCCCGAACGTGATCCGGACGAAGTTGGACAGTCCTGACGCCGCCGGAATCCTTTCCGGCGGCTGGCCAGACAGGATGATCGAGGTCAACGGGATGAAGAACATCGCCATGGCAGCGCCCTGGATCAGGGTCGGGATCATCAGCGTGCGGGTGTCCACCTGCGTCGTGAAGCCGGCGCGCATCAGGCTGACGATGCCGAAGGTGATGAACGCGGCCGTGGCCACCCAGCGGGCATCCATTTTCGGCAGGTTCTTGCCAATCAGCGGCGACAGCAGGATCGCAAAGATCCCCACCGGCGCCATCACGATGCCCGCGTCCGTGGCCGTATAGCCGACAATCGTCTGCAGCCACAGCGGCAGGATCACCAGGTTGCCGAAGAACAGCCCGTATGCCACGGAGATGGCCACCACGCCGGCGCTGAAGTTGCGGCCCTTGAACAGGCTGATATCGACGATCGGGTGCTTCTCATGGCTCTCCCAGATCAGGAAGAACAGGAAGCCGACAATCGCCACCAGCGTCAGCACCACGATCTCGGTCGAGTGGAACCAGTCCAGCTCCTTGCCCTTGTCGAGCATCAGCTGCATCGAGCCCACCCAGATCACCAGCAGCGCCAGGCCGATGCGGTCGATCGGCAGCACCTTGGTCGGGGTTTCGCGGTCCTTGTAGATGGCCCAGGTGACATAGGCCGTGACGATGCCCACCGGCACGTTGATGTAGAAGATCCACGGCCAGGTCATGTTGTCTGAGATCCAGCCGCCCAGCAGCGGGCCCATGATCGGTGCCACCAGCGTGGTCATGCCCCACAGTGCCAGCGCCATGGTGCTCTTCTGCGGCGGATAGCTCGACAGCAGCAGCGACTGCGACAGCGGGATCATCGGCCCGGCCACCGCGCCCTGCAGGACCCGTGCGGCCAGCAGCGTCTCGAGGTTGGGCGCGACCCCGCACAGCCACGATGCCAGCACGAACAGCAGGATCGAGGTGATGAACAGCCGCACCGCGCCGAAGCGCGTGGTCAGCCAGCCGGTCAGCGGCACCGAGATCGCATTGGCCACCGCAAACGAGGTGATGACCCATGTGCCCTGGTTGGGCGCCACGCCCAGGTCGCCTGAAATCGCCGGGATCGATACGTTGGCGATCGACGAGTCCAGCACGTTCATGAACGTGGCCAGTGACAGTGCGATGGTGCCGACCACCAGCTTGCCGCCGGTCAGCGGCTGCGGCTGCTGCGGTGCCAGCGGCCGGACGGGCCGCGCCGGCGCCTGGCTGCCGCCGGACTGCGCGGCGGTGGGGGAGTTGGCCATGATCAGGTGTTGGCGGGCTTGGCGTTGGCGGCGCTGGCCGAGGGCAGGCCGGTGCTGCGGCCGCCGTTGTTGGCGGCGATGATGCGCGCGATCAGCTGGTCGGCGTCCTGCGCAACCTTGTCATAGACATCGGTCTGCATCGGCTTGGCCGGCGCGGCGGCGGCCATGGCGGCGCCTTCCTCGCGGCGCACGTCGACCTTGACGGTCATCGACAGGCCCACGCGCAGCGGGTGCTCCTTGAGCTGCTGCGGGTCAAGCGCGATGCGCACCGGCAGGCGCTGCACCACCTTGATCCAGTTGCCGGTGGCGTTCTGCGCCGGCAGCAGCGAGAAGGCCGAGCCGGTGCCGGCCGAGAAGCCGGCGACCTTGCCCTGGTATTCCACCTTGGAGCCGTACACGTCGGCTTCCAGCGTCACCGGCTGGCCGATGCGCATATGCGTGATCTGCACTTCCTTGAAGTTGGCGTCGACCCAGACCTGGTCCAGCGGCACCACGGCCATCAGCGGCGCGCCGGCGGCCACGCGCTGGCCGACCTGCACCGAGCGCTTGGCAACGTAGCCGGTCACCGGCGCAGGCATGGACGAGCGCGCGAACGACAGGTAGGCCGAGCGCAGGCTGGCGGCGGCGCGCTGCACGTTGGGGTGCTTCTCCACCGTGGTCTGGTCGGTCAGCACCTTGTTCGATGCCAGCTGCTCGCGCGCGGCCAGCAGCGCCGACTCCGCACCCTTGAGCGCGGACTGCGCGTGCGAGATCTCTTCATTCGAGACCGCGCCCGAGCCGGCGATGGCCTGGCGGCGGCGCAGGTCGTCGCGGGCCTTGGCCACGTCGGCTTCGCGCAGCGCCACGTTGGCGGCGAGCGAGCCGTTGTTGACGTATAGCGTGCGCACTTCGCGCACGGCCTGTGCCAACTGGGCCTCGGCCTGTTCCAGCGCCACTTGCGAATCGGCGCGGTCAAGCTGGATCAGCGGCTGGCCGGCGGTGACCAGTTGCGTGTCGTCGGCGGAGATCGACACCACGGTGCCGCCCACCAGCGGCGTGACCTGGACCACGTTGCCGGCGACATAGGCGTCGTCGGTGTTTTCAAAGTGGCGGGCGTACATGCCCCAGTAAACGCCATAGCCGATGCCGGCGACCACGATTGCCGCGGTCAGCGACAGCAGCATGCGTTTGCGCTTGCCGTTGTTGTTGGTGGTGGCCGGCGCTTGCTGGGCAGGGTGCTGGGGGGCGTTGGTGCCGGCCGCTTGCTGGTTGTTGCTCATGATGTCTTCTGAATAATCTTGTGTTCGATCACTGGGTGCGCGGATCAGCCGCGGGTGCCCGCCTGGGTGTTGTGCTGTTGCTGCGCCGGGTTGTGGCCCGCGCTCTCGTGGCCTTCCGCAGGCTCCTCGTAGCCGCCGCCGAGCGCCTTCATCAGGCCCATCTGCAGGTCCAGCCGGCGCGCCTGCAGGTCGGTCGCCAGGCGGCGCTGCTGCAGCACATTGCTTTCGGCGTTCAGCACGGTCAGCTGCGTGCCCAGGCCGGCCTTGTAGCGGGTGGTGGCCAGCGCATAGGCGTGCTCGGCCAGGTCCAGGGCTTCGCGCTGGGTCTCGATCTGCTTGTCGACGCTGCGGATGCTGGTCATGGTGTCGGCGGTCTCGCGCAGCGCATCGACCAGGGCCTGGTTGTAGTTGGCCACGGCGATGTCGTAGCCGGCATACTTGCCCTTCAGGTTGGCGCGCAGCTTGCCACCTTCGAAGATCGGCAGGCGGATGGTCGGGCCGATGCCGAAGGTGCGGCTGACGCCCATCAACAGGTTGGACGGATCCAGCGCGGCCAGGCCGGCAAAGGCGGTCAGGCTGACGTCAGGCAGGAACTCCTTCTTGGCGACATTGATGTCCTTGGACGCCGCCTCCACGCGCCAGCGTGCCGCCACCAGGTCCGGCCGGCGGCCCAGCAGGCCGATGGTCAGGTTGTCGGGCAGCGTCGGCGTGGCCTGCGCCAGCAGCACCGGGCGCTGGATCTGCAGGCCGCGGTCAGGGCCCTTGCCCAGCAGCGCCGCAAGCTGGTTGCGCGCCAGGGCGATTTCCTCGTCCACGCGCTGCAGGTCGGTGCGCGAAGCAGCCACCGTGCCGCGCGCCTGCGTGGTCTCGACCTGGGTGTCGAGGCCGGCGGCCAGGCGTTGGCGCGACAGCTCGGTCAGGTCGCCGCGCTGGGCGATGGCGCGCTCGGCCACGTCGTGCTGGGCGTACAGCGCAGCCAGGCGGGCGTAGTTGCGGGCGATCGAGGTGGCCAGGATCAGGCGCGAGGCCTGGCTTTCCGCTTCGGCGGCGCGGTCGTCGGAGAGCGCGGCTTCGAGCGCATCGCGGTTCTTGCCCCAGAAATCGAAGTCATAGGATAGGCCCACCTGCAGGCGCGACTGGTTCTGCCACGATCCCGCCAGCGGGGTGCCTTCGAACAGGTCTTTCTCGGAGAAGCGCTGGCGGATCAGGCTGCCTTCGAACTCCAGGTGCGGATAGAGCGCGCTGCGGGTGGCATCGGCCATGGCGCGCGAAGCTTCCACGCGGGCGAACGCGGCCTGCAGGCTCGGGTTGTCCTTGACCGCCTCATCGACCAGGGCGCTCAGCTGGGGGTCCTTGAACTGTGCGACCCAGTCCTGCGAGGGCCATTGGCCGTGTTCGTCGGGCAACGTCTGCGAGGTGGCCATCGTGGCCGGGTCGGCCACGGTCTGCGTGCTGTGCGAATTGCCAAGGGCCGCGCAGCCGGCCAGCACCGCCGCGGCCACGGCGGTCAGCGCCAGTGTGCCGGCGCGGCGCACGAGCGCGCTTGTGCGGGCTGGCTGGGAGGCTTGGGGGGGGAGAGCTGGTTTCATGATGACGCTCCGTTGCCGGAGCCATGCTGTTTTTCTATGGGCTGCTACGGGGTCCGGTTGACCGGACGTTCTGGCTTGCCGGAAGCCGGCAGACATGTCCGCTACCCGCTGTTGTTTTCAATGATCCGTCGCAGCATGCTGCGCAGCAGTTGGATCTCATCCTCGGAGAAACCGCGGAAGTGGTGGGCGAGTACCTTGCAGAAGATGGCGGGCAGCCGTTCCACCAGTTCCTGGCCCTGTGGCGTGACCGAGAGGTCGACCACGCGGCGGTCGGCGTCGCGGCGCCGGCGTTCGATCAGCCCGCGCTTTTCCATGCGGCTGAGCAGGCGCGTGACCGAGCCCATGTCGGTATTCAGCTCGCGGCCCAGGTCGGTGACGGTCGAGGCGCGGCCGGTGGCCAGCATCATCAGGCAACTGGCTTGTGCCTGCGTGATGTCCAGGCCGCTGACTTCCTGCTCGACCCCGTGCGCCAGCATGTTCTTGGCGCGCTGCATCAGGTAGCCGACGCTGTCGGACATCTGGTACTGGGCCGGATCGAACTGGCCGGCCGTGAATTCGGCTGGCTGATCGGAGGAAGGGAGCCGTGACATCTTTGCCTTTGCAATCTTTGCTGAGGCAAATATATGTTCACGTTTAACGATGCGCAAGAACGGAAATTGGTTATTCCACTTTTCGCAATGATATTCATTCGGTAAGTGGCGGTTCCGATCAACGCGCCTTGCGCTGCAACATGCTAGAATGTTGGGTTACCTCAGATTCTCCAAAGCGAGACGCAGCAATGACCCGCGCCATCCGAAATATCGCCATCATCGCCCACGTCGATCATGGCAAGACCACCCTGGTCGACCAGCTCCTGCGCCAGGCAGGCACCTTCCGCGACAACCAGCAAGTCGCCGAACGGGTGATGGACTCGAACGACCTGGAAAAGGAACGCGGGATCACGATTCTCGCGAAGAACTGTGCCGTCGAATACAACGGCACCCATATCAATATCGTCGACACCCCGGGCCACGCCGACTTCGGCGGTGAAGTGGAGCGCGTGCTGTCGATGGTCGACGGCGTGCTGCTGCTGGTCGACGCGGTCGAGGGCCCGATGCCCCAGACCCGCTTCGTCACGCGCAAGGCGCTGGCGCTGGGCCTGAAGCCGATCGTGGTGGTCAACAAGATCGACCGCCCGGGCGCGCGCCCGGACTGGGTCATCAACCAGACCTTCGACCTGTTCGACAAGCTGGGCGCCACCGACGAGCAGCTCGACTTCCCGGTGATCTACGCCTCGGGCCTGAACGGCTTTGCCGGCCTGACCGAAGACGTGCGCGACGGCGACATGAAGCCGCTGTTCGAAACCGTGCTGGACAAGGTGCCGGTGCGTGACGACGATCGGGACGGCCCCCTGCAGCTGCAGATCATCTCGCTGGACTACTCCAGCTACGTCGGCAAGATCGGCGTGGGCCGCATCTCGCGTGGCCGCGCCCGTCCGCTGCAGGACGTGGTGGTCAAGTTCGGCCCGGAAGGCAACCCGATCAAGGGCCGCATCAACCAGGTGCTGAAGTTCCAGGGCCTGGAACGCGAGATCGTGTCCGAGGCCGAAGCCGGCGACATCGTGCTGATCAACGGCATCGAAGAACTGGGGATCGGCTGCACCGTGTGCGCGCCGGACGCCCAGGACGCGCTGCCGATGCTGAAGGTGGACGAGCCGACGCTGACCATGAACTTCTGCGTCAACACCTCGCCGCTGGCCGGCCGTGAAGGCAAGTTCGTCACCAGCCGCCAGCTGCGCGAGCGCCTGGACCGCGAACTGAAGTCCAACGTGGCGCTGCGCGTGGCCGATACCGGCGACGACACCATCTTTGAGGTGTCGGGCCGCGGCGAACTGCACCTGACCATCCTGCTGGAAAACATGCGCCGCGAAGGCTACGAGCTGGCCGTGTCGCGTCCGCGCGTGGTGTTCAAGGAAATCGACGGCGTCAAGAACGAGCCGTACGAACTGCTGACCGTGGACGTCGAAGACAGCCACCAGGGCGGCGTGATGGAAGAGCTGGGCCGCCGCAAGGGCGAACTGCTCGACATGGCCTCTGACGGCAAGGGCCGTACCCGCCTGGAATACCGCATCCCGGCCCGTGGCCTGATCGGCTTCCAGGGCGAGTTCATGACGCTGACGCGCGGCACCGGCCTGATCAGCCATATCTTCGACGACTACGCGCCGGTGCGCGAAGGCGGCCTGGGCGAGCGCCACAACGGCGTGCTGATCTCGCAGGACGACGGCGACGCCGTGGCCTACGCGCTGTGGAAGCTGCAGGACCGCGGCCGCATGTTCGTCAAGCCGGGCGATGCGCTGTACGAAGGCATGATCATCGGCATCCACAGCCGCGACAACGACCTGGTGGTCAACCCGATCAAGGGCAAGCAGCTGACCAACGTGCGCGCTTCGGGTACCGACGAAGCCGTGCGCCTGGTGCCGCCGATCCAGATGTCGCTCGAATATGCGGTGGAATTCATCGCCGACGACGAGCTGGTCGAGCTCACGCCCAAGAGCATCCGCCTGCGCAAGCGCCACCTGAAGGAACACGAGCGCAAGCGCGCTTCCCGCGAAGGCGCATAAGCGCTGGCTGTGCCAACAAAAAACCGCGCCCGTGAGCGCGGTTTTTTGTTGGCAGCGGGGCAATGAGACACCTGCTTACCATGCGTACTTCACCCCGGCACGCAGCGCGTACTGATAGAAACTTTGTGCCCCCCACGCGCCGGCCACATTTGCCCAGCCGCTCCAGCGCTTGCCGATGTCGGCATTGACGCCGAGCTTGAGCTCATAGCGGTTGGACGGGTACAGGCTGCCGAGCGGCAACCGGTTGAACGAGATATTGCTGTCGATGCCGGCGTGCCACCAGTTCAGCGTCGCGTATGGCTGGATCTTGCGGCCGTCGACACGCAGGAAAATGCGGTGCAGGCGCGCACCCACGCGCGTGACCACGCCGCTGGAGTCGGCGCCGGTGATGCGCGTGCCGTTGGACTCGGTGATGTCATCGGCGCCGTACTTCACGTAGACGAGCTGGGCCTGTGGCTCCGCCATCCATCCGCCGCGCATCGGGAACGCATAGCCGGTCTCGCCGGAGATGGCCCAGCCGTTGGCGCCATAGCCGACCGTCGGCAGGCGGTCGCCTTCCACCTTGTTGTCGAACCAGCCGAACTGCAGCCATGTGTCGGCATAAGCGCCGAGCTTGTGCTCGTCGTTCTGGTACCAGGTGCCGTAGGCGCCGATGCTCCAACCCTGCACGCTGCCCTTGGCACGCGCCGGATTGCCGTCGGCGCGGGCATCACTGCCGGCGTTGCCGTAGCTGCCCATTGCGCCCACGTGCAAGCGATCGGAGCCGGTGGCCACGCGCCAGCGCGCCAGCTCGACGCCTTCCCTGCAGCAGGAATGCTCCAGTGCCGACCTTGAAATTGCCGTCGCGGCTGTGGCTGCCTTCCCAATTGCCGAGCGCGCGCAGCCAGCCCGAACGGATGCTGCCGGGGGCGCTGCCAGGGCCGCTGCGGGCAGCCATGCCTTCGGCGTATTGCGGCTCGCCGAGGCGGTCATGCAGGCTATGCACGAACATCTGCCCGACCAGCCGCTGGTTGGCGAGGTAGGCGGCAACTTCAGGGCGGTATTGGGGCTGCGGTGGCGCAGGCGGTTCGGGCGGCGAGGGCGTGGGGCCTGGACCCGGTGGCGCCGGCTGCGGCGGCTTTGCCGAACGCAGGTACCAGGCCTGCGGATTGCTGCCGTCCGTGCCGCCGCGGAACAGGCGGTACTCGTAAGCGCCGGCCACGGCGCGGCCGTCCAGCGCGAACGCGGCGGGCGTGGTGGTGCCCGCGTTGACAGTCTCGACCACCAGTATGCCGTTGGCCGTGGTCAGCGCGCCCGCGCCGCCGGCATTGACGATGCGCAGGCCGGTGGTGCCGGTCGCCGTGCCGCCATCGATGACGAGCCGGTCCGATGCGGCGCCGTCGCCGGCAAAGACGGTCTTCAGGCGCAGCGTGCCGCCNGCGGCCCGCCGCTGCCTGCGTAATGGCTGGCGAACAGTAACTGGCCGGCGCCGCCCGACGCCGAGGCCAGGTCGACCAGCCCGCCATTTGCCAGCGTGCCCGTCACGCGATAGACACCGGCGCCTGAGCCATTGGCATAGCTGAGCGTGCCCTGGTTGCCTGCGTCCCCGATCAGCGTTCCGCCATCGCCGCTGAAGCGCAGCGTGGCCCCGCTGTCGATCCGGAACAGGCCGGCCTCATAAAGCGTGCCGCTGTTGAACGTGACATCCGCGCCGCCGGTGGCAGCGACCACGGTCCAGGGATCGATGCTGCCCGGCACGCTGCCGCGATAGCCGTCGAAGGCCAGCGTGCTGCCGCCGGTGCCGCCTTCATACAACGGCACCCGGCTGATATCCGCATCGGCGAACACGGTCACGCGGTCGGCGCCGGAACCCATGCGCAGCGCGCCGACGGTGACGGAGCCTGCGTGCAATGCCAGCGTGTTGTTGCCCGCCATGAACTGCACCGCATTGGGCGCGCCCTCGATCGTGGCGTGGCTGTTGATGATGGCGCCACCGGTGGCCTGCACGCCACTGCCGGCCTGCGCCACGATCTGGCCGCCCAGGTGTTCCACCGTGCCGCCGTTGGCCAGCGCTATGCCGGCCGTGGTGGCGCCACGCACGATGCCGCGGTTGATGACCGTGCCGCCGCTTTCCAGCCGGATGCCGTGTTCCAGGCCGTCGATGGTGCCACGGTTGTCGACCGTGCCGGACGCGCCGGCCATCAGGACGCCTGCATTGCCGTTACCCCTTATCGTGCTGCCGGCATAGTTGACCACGTTGCCGCCGCTGCCGCCGATCCACAGCCCGTACGTGCCGCCGGTGATCTCCGCACCGGTGGCGATGGACGTGCCGCCGTCCGTCGAGCCATTGGCCACGTTGCCGCCGCTGTCCAGCAGAACGCCGATCAGTCCTCCTGAGATCGCACCTGCATTGGCGACGCTGCCGCCATCGTTCACGACGCTGATGCCGTGTCCGCTCCTGGCGCCGATCACTGAGCCAGCCAGGTTCGTCACCGTGCCGCCGCGCTCCAGCAGCACGCCAGTGGTGCCGCCGTGGATGGCACCGCCCTGGTTCAGCACCACGCCGGCCATGCCGAGGATCCGGATGCCATCGCCAGTGCTGTCGCTTTCGACCAGGCCGGTATTGACCACCGTGCTGCCCGCGTCGGCGGAGCCGAGCAAGACCCCGGCCGACTTGGTGCCACTGGTGCGGATCGTGCCGCGATTACGGAACACATAGGATCTGGCGGAACCGCCGTCGGTGACCGCATCGGTATCCGCAACAAAGGCGCTGCCGATAAATGTCACGTCCGTGGAGGCCGGGTCTCCGGTGACGGTATAGGTGCTGAACGACGCAGGCTGCCGCAGGTCGATCTGTGCGATGCCATCGCCTGAGATGGCCTTCTGCGCGTAGGCGGGGCAGGGCAGCAACTGGGCGGCGGCCGCCGCGAGCGGGCCCATCGTTACGGCGGTGAACCTTGACCATGCGCACGCCATTGCCGCGATCTCCACATCGGGTGCTTTGCCTGCCCCTGTCGAGGATCGCTACGATGCGCAGCAACGCGCTGCATCGGCACGGGCACCGGATGGAAGTAAATGCCGGTGCCAGCGGCCGGTCAATTTCGTATTTTCTGCGCAGAAATTAATAGTCTGGTTCTTGCGGAAACTTGTGAAGGCGATGGCTATTGCGCGCTAGGCACGACCTCCAGCGCCGGTGCGCGCGGGCTGCGCCACTCGGGCGGCTTCCACAGGTAGCGCAGGTCGCGGTCGCGCCAGGCATCGGCGAACATGTCGCGCCATTCGTGGAAGGTCAGCGTCAGCGGGTTGTGCGTGCGCACCTGGCGTGTGATGCCGTACACCGGTGCCTCATGCTCGGGGACGAAGGTGCCGAACAGGCGGTCCCAGATCGTCAGCACGCCGGCGTAGTTGCGGTCGATGTACTGCGGGTTCTTCGCATGGTGGACGCGATGGACCGATGGCGTATTCAGTAGCGACTCGATCAGCGGCCAGCGTTGCCCCAGCCGCGTATGCACGAAGAACTGGAAGGCCAGGTTCACGCCTACCGCCAGGGTTACCCAGTCCGGCGTGAAGCCGATCCACGCCAGCGGAATCCAGAACAGCCACATGCCTGAGAGCGGATACGTCAGGCTCTGCCGGAACGCTGTCGAGAAATTCATGCCTTCCGACGAATGGTGCGTCACGTGCGAAGCCCACAGCCAGCGCACGCGGTGGCTGGCGCGGTGGAACCAGTAATAGAGAAAATCCTGCAGCAGCAATAGCAGCGCGAATGACCACAGGGCCTCCGGCATGGCGTGCAGGCCGTGCTGGTAGCACCAGGTATAGACCGTGCGGATCATCAGCCAGAGGAAGAACGCATCCGACGCCTGGTGCATCAGCGCCAGCGCTGCGTTGGATACGGTGTCGCGCAGGCTGTAGACGGCCGGGTCGCGGCGGGCCCAGTACCAGGCCTCGGCGCCGATGGTCAGCAGGAACACTGGCGCAAAGGCCAGCAGCACCAGTCCGGGATCGAGCGATTCAGTGTTCATCCCGCCAGTTTGCATATTCCGCATGGAATTGCCACGAGGGGTTCCTCCAAACGGCGCCGCGCGGAGTTTCGCGGCGCATCCGCCACATGGTGGGTTGCTGTACTGCCACGCAATTCTGTCACGCGTGTGAAGGTGGTGAATACCGGTAAAGGACGCAGCCAGCGCGCCGTAGTTGAACAGGGCGGCGGCGCGGCGCGCGCTCCCGATTTTTCATCCCCCGGAGCCTTCATGTTCAAGAACACTACCATCGGAGCCAGATTGTGGTTCCTCACTATCGTCACGAACTTGTTGTTGTTGATTGTCGGCGCTGTGGGCTGGCTCGGCATGTCGCGCAGCAACGAGGCGACGCACCAGATCTATGAGCAGCAGTTGTCGGCCGCGGTCAACCTGGCCGAAGCGCGTTCGAACCAATTGCTGGTGCGCGTACTGCTGGACCAGGCGACCTTCGCCACGGACCCCGCCGATGCCAAGGCGCGCGCCGCGACCGCGGAAGGCTTTGCGCGCGATTCCGAGAAAGCCTGGCAGGCCTACCTCGCCTTGCCGCGCTCGGCTGACGAAGCCAGGGCGGTGGAGGATGTCACCGCCAAGCGCGATGCGCTCTTCAAGCAGGGCGTCGCGCCAATGATCGCCGCGCTGCACGCCGGCGACCGCGATGGCGTGATGAAGGCCGTGCTCGAAACCATCCCGCAGCTCGACATCGCCTTCACCGCCGTCAATGCCGAACTGAACAAGCTGCAGGTGGCCAGCGCCAAGCAGGTATACGAGGCGTCGCAGCAACGCTATCGCACCCTGTTCACGCTGTCGGCATGCGTGCTGGCCGTGGGCCTGGCCTTCAGCACCGTGGTGGCATGGCGCCTGCGCCGTTCGATCGTGCAGCCACTGGATACGGCGATCGGGCGTTTCGAGAAGATCGCGGGTGGCGACCTGAGCGTCGCCGCTTCCGGCGGCGAGGTGCTGGCCGACGAGTCAGCGCGCAACGAGACCGCGCGCATGCTCGGCATGCTGGGCCGGATGCAGGCCAGCCTGGTGGCCATGGTGGGCGACGTGCGCGGCGGCGCGGACTCGATTGCCTCGGCCAGCAAGCAGATCGCCAGCGGCAACGCCGACCTGTCGCAGCGTACCGAGCAGCAGGCGGCCTCGCTGGAAGAGACCGCCTCGAGCATGGAGGAGCTGACCAGTACCGTGCGCCAGAACGCCGACAGCGCGCGCGAGGCCCGCGGGCTGGCAACGGATGCCGCGACCCTAGCCGAGCGCGGCAGCGAGGCCGTGCTGCGCGTGGTCAACGTCATGCAATCGATCGATGCCAGCTCGGGCAAGATCGTCGACATCATCGACGTGATCGAGAAGGTTGCGTTCCAGACCAATATCCTGGCGCTGAACGCGGCCGTGGAAGCCGCGCGTGCCGGCGAGCACGGCCGGGGGTTTGCCGTGGTGGCCGGCGATGTGCGTGATCTGGCGCAGCGCTGCGCCGGCGCATCGAAGGAGATCCGCGCACTGATCGGCGCCTCGGTGGCCAATGTGCGTGAAGGCTCGGGGCTGGTCGATGACGCCGGCCGGGCGATGCAGGACATCGTCGATGCGGTGCAGCGCGTCAGCGCCATCATCGGCGATATCAGCGCGGCCTCGGACGAGCAGTCCAACGGCATCGAGCAGGTCAACGTGGCGGTGTCGCAGATGGACCGCATGACGCAGCAGAATGCGGCGCTGGTGGAGCAGGCGGCAGCCGCGGCGGCATCGCTCGAAGACCAGGCGCAGCGCCTGACCTCGCTGGTGGCGACATTCCGGCTGGCCTGACGGTGCCGGGCGCATGCGCAGTGCCTGCGCATGCGCCGCAAGCTGCCCACAGGGATGCGCTTGCCGATGCGACTGGCGTAAAATCGCGAGTTGCATTGGAGGAGTACGACATGACTGAATTCGTCACGACAGAGGTCCGCGGTGGCATCGGATACCTGACGCTGAACCGCCCGCAGGCGCTCAACGCCCTGTCGCTCGACATGATCCGCGCCATCACCCAGGCGCTGCAGACCTGGGCCGCCGCGCCCGAGGTGGTGGCGGTGGTGGTCGCCGGTGCCGGCGGCAAGGCCTTCTGCGCCGGTGGCGATATCCGCCATTTCCACAAGGCCGCGCACGAAGGCGATCCGCTGCTCGACCAGTTCTTTGTCGAGGAATACGCGCTGAACTTCCTGATCCACCGCTATGCCAAGCCCTATATCGCACTGATGGACGGCGTGGTGATGGGCGGCGGCATGGGCATCTCGCAGGGGGCGCGGCTGCGCCTGGTCACCGATCGCACCAAGATGGCGATGCCGGAAACCAATATCGGCCTGTTCCCGGATGTGGGCGGCGGCTGGTTCCTGGCGCGCACGCCGGGCCGCATCGGCGAGTACCTGGGGCTGACCGGCACCGTGATCCATGCCGCCGACGCGCTCAACGCCGGCCTGGCCGATGCCTGGCTGCCGGGCAACCGGCTGGCCGAGCTGGTCGATTCGCTGCGCACGCAGCAGTTTGCCAGCGGCGACGCCGTGCTGGCGCACATCGAAGGCTTTACCGCTGCGCACCGCGATGACTGCGTGCCCGCGCAAAGCACGCTGGCCGGGCTGTCGGCACAGATCGACAGCCTGTTCGCGGGCAACACCATGCCGGACATCCTTGCCGCCGTCAGCGACGCCCCGGGCGACTGGGCCGCGCAGACCGCCGCCATGCTGCGCAGCCGCTCGCCGCTGATGCTGTGCGTGACGCTGGAGCAGGTCCGCCGTGCGCGCAGCATGTCGCTTGAAGACGAGCTGCGCATGGAGCTGGACATGATGTACTACGTGTTCCGCAAGGGCGATGGCGTCGAGGGTATCCGCGCGCTGGCCGTCGACAAGGATCACAAGCCGCGCTGGCAACACGCCCGGCTTGATGATGTCAGCCGAGAGAAGGTGCTGTCGTTCTTCGACAGCCCGTGGCGTGCCGAGGAGCATCCGCTGGCTTCGCTCGGCAAGACTGCCTGACATCGGCTGCGCAGGACGTGGCGGCGCCGACTCGGGTAGAGTGACGGCTGGACCCGCGCCCGTGGTCATGGCAACCCTGGCCGCGGGCGCCGTCTGCGTCGTTACGTCCACACAGTCAAAGGAGTCGCAATGAGCAATCCTCGTGATGTCGTTGTACTGGTGGGAAGCCTGCGCAAGGATTCATACAACCGCAAACTGGCCAAGGCGCTGATCGCGCTGGCGCCGCCGCAGCTCAAGCTGGAGATTGTCGAGATCGGAGAGCTGCAGCTGTACAACCAGGACCTGGACGACAAACCTACCCAGGCCTGGACCACGTTCCGCGACCGCGTCCGCCGCGCCGACGCCGTGTTGTTCGTGACCCCGGAATACAACCGCTCCGTGCCCGCGCCGCTGAAGAACGCCATCGACGTGGGCTCGCGGCCCTACGGCAGCAGCGTCTGGGACGGCAAGCCTAGCGCCGTCATCAGCGCTTCGCCCGGCGCCATCGGTGGCTTCGGTGCCAACCAGCACCTGCGCCAGTCGATGGTGTTCCTCAATGTCCCGATGCTGCAGCAGCCTGAGGCGTATATCAGCGGCGTCGACAAGCTGCTTGATGAGCAGGGCGGGATCGCCAATGAATCGACCAAGGGCTTTCTCGGCAAATTTCTGACGACGTTTGCAGGCTGGATCGAGCGGACTGCGCCGCGCTGATACTGCCGGGGCGGGGCGCTGTGAACCTCGACGCGGTAGCCTGTAACCGCGGTTGGGGGGGCGTGTCAGGTTACGAAGGCGTGCGCATCCGCCCCGGCTCCTGTCAGCGAACGGTCAGAGGTCGAGTCGAGAACCGTCGAGTGCCATCCATGCCCAGAGGAGAAGCACCGGCATCCCGGCCAGCCAGCGCAGCCAAATGCTGCGGTTCATTGCCAGCAACGCCCAAATTGCAAGTGAGCAACCAAGCAGGAGTGCGAAGCACGACAGCAGGTAGTTCGCCTGTGATTGATATGCCCACATCGCCGCAGATGGTCCTTGGCCGCCGAACGGATAGTTCTCAGGGCCTGTCCAGGCTCCCCATATCTCTACCAGCATCAGCATGGCGACGAGACCGAGGATGCTGGAACCGACAGCCTTAATAGCGAACTTCCAGTTCCATGTCTTTGGCATAGTACAAAAACTCCTTGGCAAAGGAATTCATTGAACTGGTGAGGTCGATGCAACCTGCAGAGCCAGGGTAGCTTCCGCCGTGGATCGTGAAATTGCTTCGGCCAATCACGTTTGTCCCCGGGCGTGGCTGCAACCCAATGCGCCGGGTTCCCCAGGCTGTCGTACAGCCTGGCCATCGCCCGGCCTTGATGTTGATGAGCCTGAGAATGCAGGCAGCTCTGTTGAAGATGCTTGTATCTTCCCAGCGTTGAAAATCATCCTGCCGCGCGATGTACACGCCTTCCGGTATGGGGCCTGCGTCCTTGGTGGCCTGATGTTCCTTGGTCTGGTAGCCGGTCCGCCCTGAGACGGCAGGCCAACGCATCCGCGCTGCGCCGCCCTCTATCCACTGCAGCGACTTCCCGTCGAAAAGGAGCTTGGCCTTGCGCCAGTGAATTTCGCGCTCCAGTTCATCAAGCCTCAAAAGCTTGACAATCTCGTGCGGCGAATCCGGGCGGTTGAGCGTGTAGCCAAAGCGTTCTCTTACTAGCTCTTCAAGATCTCTGCGTAGGATGTTGTTATCCCGGATCTCGGATTCAAGGAAGCTCATCTGATTAAGCACCTCATAGCGTATTGTGGGCGGTGCGGGACGGCCCCTGTCGCGGGCGGGCACGCACCTTCCATTTGCGCGCAGAAGCCTTCGGGAATCAATCAGCGCATTCCGAATATGTATGTTATCTGTGCTGCACGTCTTCTAATTCTTGTAATGTCGGTGGCGGCGCTGATGTAGCCCAGTTAAGCGCGCATTCGCCGCCTCAGCACCGGCGTTGCCTCTATCGGTCTCAATCAGCCCCTCGGTGGTAAACTCAACGCGCTTCCGCTCATCAGCGAAAACTGCTGTTTCGCGGCAGACCGGCGAGGTAAATTTTGAGTTTTCTAAGTAGGAATATCGGTCCAGGTGGATCGTTGTGAAATGACTGATTATCAAGGGAAGATCGCTGCTGCAAGCCCGCGCCGGGTATCCGTGGCGCCGATGATGGACTGGACCGACCGCCATTGCCGTATGTTCCACCGCCAGCTCAGCCGCCACACCTGGCTGTACACCGAGATGGTGACCACCGGCGCGCTGCTGCATGGCGACGTCCCGCGCCACCTGGATTTCGATGCGGCCGAACACCCGGTCGCGCTGCAGTTGGGCGGCAGCGAGCCGGCCGATCTTGCCATGGCGGCCAAGCTGGGCCAGCAATGGGGCTATGCGGAAGTCAACCTGAACTGCGGCTGCCCGTCCGAGCGCGTGCAGCGCGGGGCCTTCGGCGCGTGCCTGATGGCCGAGCCGCAACTGGTGGCCGACTGCGTCAAGGCGATGCGCGATGCGGTGGACATCCCGGTCACCGTCAAGCATCGCATCGGCATCGACAAGATCGAGCACTACGATTTTGTTCGTGATTTCGTCGGCCGGGTGGCCGAGGCAGGTTGCGGCACGTTTATCGTCCACGCGCGCAATGCAATCCTGAAGGGCCTGAGCCCGAAAGAAAACCGTGAGATTCCGCCGCTGCGCTATGAGGTGGCGTACCAGCTCAAGCAGGAGTTTCCTGGGCTGGAGATCCTGATCAACGGCGGCATCGTCAGCTATGACGAGATGGCGGCCCACCTCGAGCACGTCGATGGCGTGATGATCGGTCGCGAGGCATACCATCAGCCCTATGTATTGGCCGAAATGGATGCGCGCTTCTATGGCGATGCGAGTGCGCCGGCACTGTCGCGGCTCGATGTCGAGCTGGCGATGCAGCGCTACATCGGCGACCTGGTGGAGCGGGGTGGCTATATGGGCGCGGTCACGCGCCACATGCTTGGCCTGCATCGTGGCATTGCGGGCGGGCGTGGCTGGCGCCGCGTGCTGTCGGATGCCAAGCGCATGAATGCGGCACGCACGCGTACCGATGTGGATGCACTCTTCGAAGAGGCGCGCGCGCACTTGCGGCCGCAGGCACAAGAGCCACTGGCCGCGTAAGCGAGCGTGGGCCGCGCGCGCACTGCCGAGGCCGCGCTCTAACTCCGAATCGTGAAAATGTGCATGGCTGCGCGGGGGTACCGCGCGCCGCGCTTGCAATGCCTGATCGCCCGGAAACCGGCGCCAGGAAAGGGATTCCCCTAATTCGCTGAGGCAGGGCACTTTCATACACTGTGCCTGCCCTCGAATACAGGGCTTTCTTCAACTGATTATTAGCCCGCTTCGGCGGGCTTTTTTTTTTCGTCGGCGCCTTTTGCTGCTGCGCCAGGTTTGTTGCTCTTCGTTTACCCGAATGGTGCATTCCCGGGATGACAGTTACAATGCAACCGCCTTCAGGGCATTTGAGATCGCTAAATTTAAGAGTCCGCGCTGCGGACTCTTTTTTTGCGCGCTCGCTTTGCATGCGCCAGACGAGGGGATTAGACGGTTGCCCTCGTAAAGAGTTCCATCGGTCACGCCAGCAGGCTAGCGCGTATGGCTGATGCCTACGTCCAGCGTGCCGTACGTCGTGATGCTCGATTCCCTGCCGTCCACCCCGCCGCCAGCGCATCCGCCGAGCAAGGCCGCCAATGCCGTCAGCGCAAGAATCCGCGCAGGCCATCTACACTTGATTTGCATTCCCGTTCCCTGCGTTCGTTGACGTGTCGATTTTGTCCGTGACGTCGATTGGGCTCGCATACGCTCGTGAGGTTCCATCGCCAGGTGCTGGCGTCACGGCAATGAGAGGGCAGGGTGGCCAAAAAAGAGGCAGGCGGCCCGATGGGGCGGACCGCCTGACGGGAAGGTCGAGGGGGGTCAATGTCCCTCAGGCACAAGTATCGCTTCGTGCATTTGCGGCATGAACCCTGCAGAGGTAGGGGCTGTGCACAGCATATTTCCGCGAGCGATCGATGGCATGCGCGAAGGCGCCAGCCGGGCGGGCGCCCTGGTCGGCGACCGTGATACGATCCCTCGCATTGCCCCAGGCGAGACAAGGCATGGATTGCGGACCGATGCCGGCAGGGGGAGCAGCGTGGAAAAAGCAAACGTGGAAAACGAAGCGCCGTTCGGCGTCGTCTATGAAGACTTCAGGGTGGTCTGGGTTGCCGAGCAACTGCAGGACGGCAAATGGACGGCACGCTACTGCTGGCACCCCGGCACTTCGGAAGCCGCTGGCAAGGCATTGCAGGAAGCCGTGCTGAATGGCAAGTCGCGCCGCTTGTTGGGGCAGTTCGATACCGAAGCCGAGACTGTCGAAGCCATCAAGCAGGCAGTGCTGCTTGAGGCAAAGTGGAGCCCGTCCCGAAGCTGAGCTTTCCTCTCAAAAAATATTGTGCTGGATACTAGCCATCCCGGAAAACTGTTTGTATAATCTTGGTTTTCGTCGATCAGCAACGTAACGCGCTGATGACCTCTACGGTGGCTGTAGCTCAGTTGGTAGAGTCCAGGATTGTGATTCCTGTCGTCGTGGGTTCGAGTCCCATCAGCCACCCCAAGTATTCATTAGGTTCCAAGGTTAAGGCCCACTGACTTAACCGGATTTTTGGAAGATGATCTTCCAATTTTTGGAACTTGATTTTCCGAAGGCCCACCCACTGCGGTGGGCTTTTTCGTTTCCGCGGAACCGGTCAGGCCGTGGGGCGCACCTTGCGGACGCGTCGCCGGTCGTAGACCTTGGCCACCATCTTTCCGTCGGCATGGCCGGTGGCGTCCGTGATGCGGTCGTCGCCTTCCTCCATCCGGTCAGTCACGGCACTGGGGCGCATGTCGGCCAGGGTGAACGGGCTGAACTCAATTTCGCGCTCAGTGGCAACTGTCTGGCAGTAGCCCATCAGTCGCTTCCAGATCGTGTTCCAGCCGCTGCGGCTGTACACCTGCCCTGACGAATTGCCGAACACATAGACGCTCGCTGTGCGCTGCAGGGCGAGGGCGTCGTTCACGGCTGTCCGCAGGGAGGGTGACCAGCGAACGAGCTTCGTGCGCTGGATCTGCCCGGCCTTGCGCTTACCCACCGGAACCACCAGGCCCTCGTCCGTCGCGGCTTGCCTCACCAGCGTGCGCATTTCTTCCGGGCGGCTGACCGTTAGGTAGGCCGTCTGTACACAGAGAGCGAGTACCAGGTAGCTGCCGCCGCGGGCCCGCCCAATCTCGAGCGCGAGAGCGATCTCATGAGGCTGGACATACTTTTGCCGTGGCCGGGTAGGGTTGTACTTGATGCCGCGGCATGGGTTGATCGGCAGTTCACCCAAGCGGCGCCCGTACTCGAGCACAGCAGACAGCAAGGCGATCTCCTTGTTGGCCTTGGCTGGGGCACCGAGTTCGGCTCGCCGATCCAGATACCGGTAGATGTGGTGCGGCTTGATCGCCGCCGGCTTGACCTTTCCGAAGACCTTGATCAGGTTTTTTGCCTCAACGCGGTTTTCGGTCAGCGTGATGTCCGCCTTTCGCATTTCGCTGTCGGCAGGCAGCCGGGTTTGCCATTTGAAGTACTCGCTGATCAGAGCTTCGGTGGTGCCGGCCAGCACAAAATTGCCGTTCAGTTCGTCGGCGCGCCGGCGCGCCTCCAGGTCGATTTCGGCAACGGCCTCGGGCTTGTTGCGCTGAGCTGACAGGCGGAAAGCCCATGTTCCGTTCGGCAGCTTGTACCCATAGCTGACTTTGAACTTCCCCTCGCGCCGGTACAAGCGGAACGGCAGGCCATCAGGGGTCTTGCGGCGGGAAATCATGCGATCAGTGCTTCGAAGTTTGGTTCGTCTTCGGCGCCATCGTTGGCGCTCTGGTTGGCGGTCCCGGTCATGCGGGCCGCGTAGTATGCGCGACTCACCTGGGGCACCCCAGCGATATTCACCGCGTAGGGCCAGCCGTGCTTTGTGAGCCAGCGCTTCATGCAGCTGTGGCTGGTCGGACGACAGCCGACCAGCTCCGCAAGCTCGGTCATCGTGAGATAGGTGCCGACGCCGAGGCTGTTCATTTCGTCACCCCGCGCCAGACGTAGTCGCCCTTGTCCTCCTGCATGGCCGGCTCGTCGGCGGCGCAGGGGCACTCGTAGCCAGAAAGGTTATCGGCCACCGGCCGCCAGAAATTGCGCACCAGGCCGTGCGGCACGTGGTTGTCTTCTTTGGCGTCGATCAGGTCGAATTGCGCCAGACACCAGAGCGCTTCGGCGCTGCTGGCACGCCGCGTACCTCCGCGCCCGCTGTTCTTGCTGATGCTCAGGTGGTACTCGGGGCCAAGATCGGGCTGGCCCGGATCGTGCGCCACCTCGACCGCGCTGAATGTCGCTATGCCGGTCTCGGGATGCACCCAGGCCTCGCAGGCAAAGCCCATCGCAGCGGCGCGCATGATAGCTTCGATTTCCGCTCCCGTCTCGCGAATCCAGCCTGGGCCGGTGGGGCGCTTGGGTTTGATGATGGACTCGATCATGGGCGCTCCGGATCTGGCCGTTGCGGCCGCCAGGCGTTGAAGGGGAACCCGAGCTTGGTGTGGAAGCGCTGAGCGGCGGCGGGGTTGCTGTCCAACTCGCTGCGCGAGGCGATGCCGCACACGGCGCGGACCACGGCGGCAGCGCGCTCGGTGTCGCGCAGCGCGCCGAACTGCGCCCAGACCTCCGGGTAGCGTTCGGCTAGGAAACGACGGAATTCGACATTGCCGCCCAGAATGCCGGCAGTCCGGGCGAGGGCCAGGCGGCTCATCTACCGTCCCCCGAAGAGTTGGAGGAGACCGCGGCGCGCCGCCGGTGCCGGCTCAACGATTTCCGCCTCGGCGGCGGGCGCTTCCCGGCCGCGTGCCAAGCCGGCGACGTCCAGCGACACGCCCTGGAATACTTCGGTAATCAGGCCCGGAACTGCCTGCGCCAGGTCGCGATCCATGTCGGCGAAGTTGACGCAGTGCAGGGTGCGCAGGAGCTGGTAGGCCTTGCCGCCCTGAGCGATGCCCAGCAGTTGCAGGCAGGTGTCGATGGTGCAGATGCTGAAATGCCCCTGCGCGAACATTTTGCGCAGGGCGGCTTCGATGGCCTTTTGCTCGAGATCGGTCATGCGGCGACTCCTAGCTTCTTGACTTCCTTGGTGGACCAGCTCGCCATCTCCGGCACGTTTGCCCGCACCAGAGCTGCCGCCATCGGCGGGCTGACGCTGTTGCCGCACATGCGGACCTGGGCGTGCTTGGGCAGTCGGCGGCCATTAATGACCGGGGCGATTACGTAGCTGCTCGGAAAGCCCTGCGCCGCGTAAAGCTCGTGCGGCTCCAGCATGCGCATGCCGATGTCGGCGATCTGATATTGCTCGCCGGCCACCGTGACCAAGCCCAGCCGGTCCTTGGTCGGGATGGTGTGCATCGGGTCGCGGCAGTCCTGATCCTGGCCGCCCTCGCTGTAGTACTTCACCAGGAAGGCGCGGACCTCTCCGATGTGCGTGCCGCCGGCGGTGACCGTCGAGACCGGCTCATCGGCGGCACTTCCGGTGCATTCGCCGCGCAGCTTCACCAGGTTGGACGAAACCAGCGCATGGTGGTCGGCGGTTGTGATGGTGCTTGCCGGCGTATCGAGGCCGACGCCGGGCCCGTCGTAGTTGCCACCGTAGTGCTTGGCGAGGAAGGCCGACACCAGCGCGTGCTTGACGCCGCCAGCGACGGCCGTGCCCAGCGGCTTGTCCAGCCCCGGTGCGCGGGGTGCCTGACCAGGTCGCTCGCCATAGCCGGTCTGCACCAGAGTCGCGGAAGCCAGCGCAAAGTGCCCGCCCTTGACCTCGGCGCACTGCGTGCGCAGGGGCTCGTCGGCGCGGAAATTGCGCTGACCGGAAGCGTTGGCGCACTCGGTCAAGATCGGCGCTGCGGCGCTGGCCGGCAGCTTCACCACATACGGCTCAGCCGCGTCGATGACGTAACGGCGCAGGCCGCGGGCGATACGGCGCTGCGTGGCCTCGGCCAGGGGCGGCGCAGGAACCCATGCCCGTTTGCTCTTGCTCCACCGCTTGCGGTCGAAGATCGAGGGGCACTGGATCGACCAGTCGATGCACTCGGCGGCTGTACGCCATGGCTTGCGCTCCCTAGCCTTCACCGCGGCGCTATCGGGCGAGCCGTGCGTCGGCTCCGGCCAGACGATGGGTTTGCCGTCGCAGCGGGCGATCAGGAACAGACGTTTGCGGATGGTCGGAGCGCCATAGTCGCAGGCACGCATCTCACGCCATTCGACGGCGTAGCCCTTCTCATGCAGCTGGCGCACGAAAGAGCGGAAGGTGTCGCCCTTGCGCCTCGGGCAGGGGTTCCCGTCGGCCAGTACCGGGCCCCACGTCTGGAACTCTTCCACGTTCTCCAGGATGATGACGCGAGGGCGCACCAGTGCCGCCCAGCGCATCGCCACCCAGGCCAGGCCGCGGATCTTCTTGTCGCGCGGCTTGCCGCCCTTGGCCTTGCTGAAGTGCTTGCAATCCGGGCTAAACCAGGCGAGGCCGACCGGCCGGCCTTTCACCAGGTCGAGCGGATCCACGTCCCACACACTCTCGCAGTGGTGCTCGGTCTGAGGGTGGTTCATGGCGTGCATGCCCACGGCCTCGGGGTCGTGGTTGATAGCGATGTCGGCGTGCCGGCCAAGGGCCAGCTCAATGCCGCAGCTCGCGCCACCGCCACCGGCGAAATTATCGACGATAATCTCCGGTGCGATGTCGAGCAGGAATTGGTCGCGAATCATATTGCGATGCCTTCATAAGGGATGAGAACAATGGCAAGAGAGATCAAAGGCACTACCGTCATCGACGGGGCATTCAAGTACGTTTTCTCGACGGTCGAAGAAGCCGAAGATTTTCTGGTCTGCCTGGAGGACGGAGGTACGGCAATGCAGTGCGCCATGAAATTCAAACCGCTTCGCGTGGAGCCCATTTCTCCGCCGTCTAACGAAGCAAGCTTCGAGATGTAACCTGCTCTGCTTACCCAGGTTGCCGACCCGCTGCGTCTCGGCCTCTTGGAGCATGCTTCCACCACTGCGCGGGCTTGCCGGCAGTGCCGTAGTCGAAAGGCGTGAACACTTGGCCGAGCGGCCCCTTATCGCGCAGGAAGCCCCAGGGTTTGACGTCCTTGGCTGGCACGACGAACAGCGACCAGACCTCACGTGGCGTATGGACGCCGATCAGCGGGCCGGGGCAGAGGATCACGCGGTGGAAGGTGTCGCCGGTCAGGAAATTGATCCAGCGCACCGCGCGCGTGCCGCTGCGCGTGGCCTCGTAGTACCAGCCAAGCAGGATCAGCGACAGGGCCCAGCGCCAGGGGTGGTCATGTAGGCCCCGGTCCGGATCAGAGCCCACAAAGCGGTGCAGGTAGACCCGGATCCCGAACACGGCGCAGACGAAATAGCGCTCGAGGTAGGGGCGGTTGCCGTCCGAGATGATCTTGACGGGCCGGCGGGCGGAGTAGGCGAGCAGGAGGCGGCGCAGCATGTCAACGCCCTCCAAGCAAACGCAAGAAGCCGCGGCGCGGCTCGCCGGCGGGCTCAACGACCTCAGCCACCACAGGGGCCGCGGCAGCTTGCACTCGCGACATCAGCGCAGGGACATCGAACGAAATCCCCTGAAAGAGCTCGCCGATCATGCTAGGTACAGCGTGCGCCAGCTCGCGATCCATGTCGGAGAAGTCGACGCAGTGCAGGGCGTGCAGGAGCTGATATGTCTTGCCACCCTTCGGTATGTTGAGAAGTCCCAGGCAACTGTCGACGGTGCAGATGCTGAAATGGCCCTGCGCGAACATCTTCCGCAGTGCGGCCTCGATGACTTGTTTCTCCAGGGCGGTCATGCGAAGTGCCTCCCGTGCAGTTCGTCGAGTTTGTCAACCTGGGCGCCGGTGAGGCCGGTGACCTGGCCGGAGGCGGCCTCGGCGGCAAGCTTACGGACAAAGTCCTGCTCCCACTCGCTCAGGTCACGAGTGCCAAGTAAGCCTTCAAGGCGCTTGATCATGGTGGCGGTGCTGACCAGCTTCATCGCGAGGTCTCCCTCTCTGCAAGTCGCTTGATGAATCGGTAGTTGGAATAGGCGCCGAGGGCGACTACGCCGAAGAAGGCGAGTGCCATGACGACCGAGTAGATGTAGCCGCTCATGTGAATCAGGCAGCCTCAGCAAGTGAGAAGAGCGCCGGCTGTTCATCGTCGCAGTCCACCAGGTGGCCCTCTATGTCCGACATGACGTGAACGCCATCGAAGCGGACCCACTGGACGCGCGTTTCACCGTTCGGGCCGGCGCCGCGGAACAGCCGCACCGGTTGCGCGGGAATGACTGCGCAGCCTTCGTCATAAGTCGGGTCTTCCTTGGTCAGGGGGATGCCTGCTGCCTTCATGTAGGCGATTTCCAGTTCATCCAGCTTGGCGATGTCGCCCTTGCGGGCAGCGCGCGTCGCTTGACGCTTGATTTCGTCGACGTTCATGGTGGTGTCCTTGTTATGCGCGAAGGGGGGCCAGCACGCCTCGCCAGCTACCGTCTTGAAGAAGGCAGGCGCCGCTCTTCTCGCCCGCCCAGGAAAGGGATACCTGCTCGGTCTTCACTTGGCCGAGCAGGCGCAGTAGCTGAGTGCCATCGAAGGAGCCCTCGAGGTGCGATTCATAACCGCGGCCCCTGAGCTCGATGTCGGCATCGACGGCCTGAACAGTGTCCGAGATGGTGACTGCGCACAGATCGCCGTCCTGCTCGAAGCGGATAACCCCGTTGTTGTCGAACACCTTGTGCAGCGGGCATACCTTGAGCAAGTCGTCGCGCGAGAACGTAACGAACTGATCTGGCACAGGGAAAAGACGGCGCCATTCGAAGTACTTGGGCGGCGGGCGGTTGCAAATGACTCTGACGCCCGCGCGGCTGCCCACCAGGTGGCTCTGGTAGATCTGGAAATGGTCTGCGCCAACTGCTGCCAGAAGCGATGCGCCCTCGGAGGTAACGGGCACTCCGAATTTCTCGCATTCGATGGGCAGGCAGTTCGCGGCCAGCATGAAGCCGTCGCAGCCCACAGCGTGGATGGCCGATCCGTCGGATTCCAGCCATAGGTTGCGCAGGAACGGCTTGTCGTGAACCTTCTGCCCCGCGATCGCGAATGCCACGGTGGGGATCATCGTCGTCAGGCCCGGGGCATCAAACTCGGCGATCGGCTCACCTTCGATGTTCGGGGACGGGAAGCTGGCGCCGGGGATGGTCGGCACGGTGACCCGGCACGAGCCGGCGCGGGCGACAACCTTGGCGTCCTTCTTGGAAAAGACGACGGCGGCAGCGGCCATGCCGGCAATTGCCTGGAGCTTGTCCGCGGGCACGCAAACATCGACGTCGTCAGGACCGATGCTGGCCGGGACAGTTGCGATGGCCGTAACGTAGCCGTCCGAGCCGGTGAAGGTTAGGACCGAGGAGCCGGCTTCACCTTCTACGCGGATGTGCGTCAGCGCCTGGAGGGGCGACCTCGCGGCTGCGGCTTGCGCTGCCGTCTTGAGGGCTTCGGTTAAATGGTTGCCAGCGATCGAGAACATTGTCACTGTCCGTTCGGTTGAGAAATGGATGCGGCGAACTGCTCGCGCACGATCACCAGGCGGGCCAGCGCATCCTGCGCGGCCATCGAGTAGAAGTTTTCGCACTGAACGACGCCGTCGATAGCGGCGACGATCTCCTGCGCCGACGGGAGACCGGGCGGAATCGGTGCTTTGCCCACGAGACTGGCGCGCTCGGCAAAGGCCTTGTTGTTCTCCGCGGTGCGGACGCGATAGCCAGGGAAGCTCATGCTGCTTTCACCTGCACATTGCGCGCGCCGCACAGCAGGCCGCGGTTGATGGCAGCGTCATGAGCGGCCCACCAGCTGGCGAAGCGGCCCGTATAGACGCACTGACGGTTGATGAAGATGCGGAAGGTCACGATTGCCTCCAGATCGGGGTAGCAGTGGGAGCGTCCGGGTTGAACGCGGCGTACAGGCCAGAGAGGGCGATAACGCCGGCGGCCGTAGCAAACCAGAAGGCGATGGCGCGGAGGAACTTCATGCGTAGGCTCCCTGCTCGGCACGGAGCGCTTCGCGGTGCTTCTTCAACGCTGCCTTGTAGCTGGCCTTGGCTTCCTTCTTGGTCGGTGCCCAGTCGCCTTGCACATCCCGGTCGCCCGGGATGCCGTAGTTCCGATCCCACGTCAGGCGGTACATGCGGTACTGGCGCGTCGTCTTCCATTCGCCGTAGGCGCGGTGGCTGCGCTCCTCGAACTCAGGCAGGCGGATACCACACAGAAACTCGCCGAACGAATCGCCAGCGCAACCGTCGGCGCGAAGATATTCCTCATAGCGCGTCGGCTTCTTGGGCTCCGGCAAAGACGCGATCGCCAGCGCGCGGCCCGCGTCGGTCATGTAGAAGACGACATCGTCTTCCGGTAAGAATCTAGGACGATGGCCGCGGATCATCAGGCCAGCCGCTTCCAGCTGCTCAAGGTCCGCCATGTCGTGGTGGCCAGGGCTGGCGACGAAGTGGTTGCGGTACGGCTCGCGGCGATGCTCGCTGATGCCCAGCGTGTGCTGCAGCAGCGCGATCTGCGCATGGGTGGGTGTGTTCATGCCACACCTCCAGCGCGCTTGATGACGGCCGCGCGCTCATTGGCGCGGGTGATGCCCTCGCCGTCGACATCGTCTAGAGCGTTGCGCTGGGCCAGCACCGCCTTCTGGCTGACCGAGAGCAGACCCAGCATGTTGCGGATGATCTGATGGGCGGCTTGCAGCTCACGCACTAGCTCGGCCTGGACGTTGGCCGCGGTGGCCTGGCGGATGGCGGCTTGATCGGGCGTCATGCTGCCTCCGTTGTCGGCTTGGCTTCTGGTGTGAGCTGTTCGAGCGCTTCCGCCGTCAGGCCCATCGAAATCTTCAGGCGTCCCTTCGTCAGGGTGACGATGCGGTATGCGCCTTCGCTGCGGTCGACCAGCGAGAAGCCGGCGCCGACGAGGGCGCGGAAGGCCTCGTTGTCGCCCTTCAGGATTGCGGTCGGCAAGAAGCTGAGGCCACCACGCAGGGCGTCAGCCCCGATTTCGGCGCCTGAGATGGTGTAGCCGGCCTCTTTGATGGCGGCGTGTTCGGCCTCCAGCAGGGCCAGCTGCGCGTCGATCTTCTTGAGTTCCTTGAGCCGGGCGCTGTGGCGCAGCTCCTCACGCTTCATCGCCTGCTGGCGCAGGGGGAGCTTCCAGATGTCGATGAGGGCAATACGGCGAGTCATGCCACACCTCGCGCCATCAGGACGTCGTGTGCCACCTGGCGGCTGATAGCCAGCAGGGAGGCCTCACGGGTACGGCAGATCACGGGCTGATCCGCGGCGTCAGCCAAGACGTAGTTGACGTTGGCGCCGACCAGTACCTGCCCGATCGCGTCGAGCATGTCGGTCAGCAAGGAGCCGACTCGGGCTGCGTAGGCGTCATCGGACTCGCCGGCGCGACGGCGGGTGTTCCGCACGATAAACAGCTTGCTGAGGTGGCGGATGGCGTCGTCGCCTTCGCAGAAGGACTCGACATTGCCGCGCGCGATCTGCGCGGCGATGTCTGCCCGGGCCTGTTGGTGGTTCATGGCGGGGGCTCCTCAGTGCACGGAAATGTCAGTGCAGCCGTCGACCTCGGCGCGGACGGCGAAGGAGAGGGCGTCGGTCAGCTTGTCGAAGCGGGTGACGCAGCGGCAGCCGAGCAGCGTGTAGACGACGGCGTAGACGGGCAGAGCGGTGGCCATGGCGATCTCCTCAGCGAGCAATGGAGAGGGTGGCGGTCAGGGCGCGGTGCAGTTCCGCCATGGTCGGCAGAAGCACCAGGGCGACTGCGCCGACGACCAGGATGGCGGTAATGCAGGTGAGGAGGAGGGTGCTGGCTCGCATGTCGGACTCCGGTGGCAGGTTGCAGTTTTTTCGTTGCCGTGAGTCAACAATAGCAAACTGCTATTCATCATGCAATAGCAAAATGCGATTGAAACCGGAGATCCACAGAAGTGCGTAGCTGTTCACTGCTGAAACATACTTTTGCCTGATATGGCGGAGAGGTCCTGCGCGCTAATCTGCCTGGACAACAAGCACCGGGGGAGAGGGTCATGAAAGCGATTTTGATTGCGGGCGCGGTTGCCATTGGTCTGGTCGGGTGTGCTGCTCCGCCGCCCCTCTACACCGATAGTGGAAAGCCGGAGGTGTCCATCCCGAACACCAACCGGAGGCAAGTTATCGATGCAATCGTGGACATGGCCCACCAGAGCGAGGCCAGAGTCAAGTCCGCGACCGACTACTCAGTTGTGCTGGGGCGGAAGATGGACGGCAATTCCGCTGGCGACTTCGTTGCGGCGGTGCTGTTTGGCTCGAACTACGATCGCACACCGGAGGCGAGGACTACATTCAACGTGCTCGAGCTTTCCGGAGGCACGAAGGTCTACGCCAGTGCTGACTTGGTGACGAACCCAGGTAGCGCGTTTGAGCGAACCCAGAACCTGACGGCTGGCAAAGGGCCCGAGCTAATGAACTTTCTGGCTCGCCTGAAGGCCCGTTTCGCAAGCTCAGAGCAGCCTGCTGCTCCAGGGCCCGCGGCGCAAGCTCTTGGCTCGCCGCAAATCAACCAGGTGCGTCAGCCAGTGGTGGCTGCAAAGCCCAGCCCTGGGCCTTTCTCGAGCATGGCTGAGGAACTTGCCCTGCGAGACATGTGCACGCCAGTCGGCTACGCACTCCGCACGGCAACAAGCCAGGCCGGCGACACCTACCGGGTGAACTGCATGGGCGGGATGGTCAAGGAGTACGCTTGCGCCGGCCAGAGTTGCTTGCCGGCCCGCTAGTCGGTGTACGAAAATTTGCTAGGAGACCACGATGAGCCGACAACTAGAAGCTAACGTGCAGGAGATCAAGGACCGTGTGACCCGCATGGAGTCACGCGTGGTGCAGCTGGGCGATCACGTCGGCGCGAACCTGCGCGCCAAGCTGCGTATTCACCGGGTGCGGGACGCTAGCGGCGACCAGTATGTCGAGGTGGATTCCTACGATGTGTCGATCAGCCGCATCCTGACCGAACTGGAAGAGGCGGGCTGGAGCGGTGACGTAGGCGTGAACGTGCGGGGTCGGCGCATCGCCACGCTGCATGTGAAATGAGCCGGGATTTGTGCCCGCCGACGCCGGTCAGGACAGTTCGCCGGCTCGGTGAGACCTTGGATGTCTTGATTTCGGCCTAGACTGGAACTGCAACATATGTCCGCTCCAGCTGGGGCGAGGAGGGAATCCCATGGCCCAAGAGTTCTTGGAAGACGTGGTGGCCAGCTACAACGAGTATTGCGAGTGGGTATGGGCTGGCCGAAAGAACGAGGACTTGGGCGATGAGCTGCTTGAGGACCTGATCGAGCGCATGAAGAACTTCTTCTTCGTGGCCAGCGATCTCGATCCCATCTCCCTAAAGATTGCCAAGGGTAGCTCCGATTTGGAGCTGACCGTCAGTGGCAATCGGCTAGGCATCGAGTTGCCCAAAAGCTCGGAAGATGGCGACGTGGAGACCCGTTGGATTGACGGCGAGTAGCCGATGAACCGGCGATGCTTGCGCAAGAAAGAACTAAGCCCGCCATCCGGCGGGCTTAGTCTTTAAGGACTCTCTATCATTGCTTGGCGAATCGAAGAATCGCCTGCGCATCATCATATGGGACGACCGAACTGTTGGGGGCTGTGTTCAGTTCCGTTACGACGTCCCTGTATGCGCGTGACAGTAGGGCATCGGATTGAGCGGGCGCGTTGACTGCAAACATTACTTGTTGGGGTAATTGCTGCTCTGTGTGCAAGCGCTTTATTTTGCCGAGCCATTCCCATCCGTGGTCGAAAATCGCAGCAGGATCGTCATGTGCAAGGTGGAGAGGCTTAATCGCCTTTATAGGCATGCCCTCCCAATTCACACGCACGAAAGGAAACTTGGCATGGTATGCCTCGTTGCCAATCTTTCGAGCCTTGAATAGAGCTGTTAGATCTGCCGCGCGTAACGTGCTTTGGATGTGCTTCTCGAGAATCTGCTCTTGGTACGCCTTAGTAGCAAAGGCTCTCCCAACGGCGTGCTCAAAGACTTTTATGAGTTCGCTAGCCGGTTCGTCGGCCAGAACAACTCGCACGTCAGCAAATCGAATCATCGACTCGCGTGGTCGCACCAGCTCTCTAAAGAGATGCGTTGCCTGGACTTGTGAGTCCAACACCTGCCCATAGAGTTCTTTGACACGATTCAATTCGTCTCGCAAGGCATCACGAGCGGCTCGATAGACCTTGGCGTCAAGCTCTTCAAAGAAAGCGGTTATGCGTCGAACCCTGGTCAGAAGCTTGAAGTCGAAATAGCCTGTCTTTGGGCAGACCATGACCACTCCAACATTGGCGAACTCACCGGTCTCGACGTATGGCATGAAGCGAACGATCGCGTACTGGCATGCGTATTTCATTTCGCTCCTCCCCAAAATCCATCTGCTTGTGAGAACGCTGTCAATTGTGAAAGGATTTTGTCAGCGTCGAATGTTGTTGGCACGCCCTCGTCGACCCACCACCACTCTTCGGGACAACTGTCGCATGCTACGGTGAACTGAGCAATGGCTGCTTCCAGGCGCTGCTCGTAGGTAGCTACGGTGACACAATCAGCAACAATGCGGCCCCATTCAGCTCGAAAAATGTGACTGAAAAAGAACTCTGCGGGGTTGAAGGCGTCATCGAACGCCTGGTTCTGGTCAATGACTACCACGCGCTCGGTGGTCGGGTTCCAGAGAAGGTTGGGGTTGCCGCCCAGCGCTGTAAGGCTGCGGTCACCATTGCGAACCCACCAGTCGAACACCAGTATATCCGATCGCGTCTCGATGGGGACCGAGCCAACCTGGGGCCACGAAACCTCAAGGGCGTGCGACAGCGCCAAGGATCCAAACGCGGGTCCGGTACCCAATTCCTGCTGGTCGATTGGCAGCATTTCTACCAACTCAGCCGGCACATCAACAATAGTGAAGGGAGCAATTGGCAAGCCAAACGCCAAGCCAATATTGCCGGCCACCCATTCGCAAATCTGGCTGCGTCGGGAAGCGTGTTTCCCCTTCACGTAGTAGAGTTTGCCATCCTCCGCGCGGCATCGGAACGGTCTAGTTACACCTTGTTCAGCCCGCCCCAGGACTTCAATGATGGTTGGATATGTCATCCGAAAATTTTCGTGCGATGTCTTGTGGTTCTGATTGTCTTTGCCGCTGCTGGCGGGCGGCTTCGCGGGCGCATGCTATGGCATGACGGCGCGCGAATTGGATCCCACTTGAGAGGGGGGTGCGAAAGTGCAACAGCCCAGTGGATGCCCTTAAGGGGTTGCCCTTAGAGGCGCTCGATAGCCTGCTGCTCGGCGATGGTGCTTAGCAGGCCGGCCGCGCCAGCGGCTTCCAAGGGGTTTGCCTTGAAATTGCCGGTCAGCACGAATTCGTATCCCCGGTGTACTGTCCTCGCCACAAATGCAAGTCCACAGAGCTCGCCCGCTGTAGCCTTGCGCAGCAATTCCTGCGCAATCTCGACAGCTTCCCTATCCACCACCAGATTTGTGACGTTTGCCTGCACGGTTGACCCCACCTTCGAGCGTGCTCTTTAGCCTTTGTCTTTGTTCTGAGACATTCTCGGCATAAGTGCGTGAGGCAACGGTACCACGTTCCGTGGCGTTTTCCGCAGGTGCTGAATTAAGCTTTTCTGAATCCAGATCTGCGAGCGCCTTAATTTGTGCGATCGCTACGCGCCTGGCGCTTTCCGACATCGATTTAAGCAGCTCGATGGCTTCCTGCAGTTCTCCCAAGGATTCAGCTTGCTCGTGGTCCATGCTGCCATGGGAGAGGCCCAGAGCGTCTTCTATCCGGCGGGCCGTGCGGCTACCCATGCCACGCCCGTCTGCCTGGTTCTTGATCTGGCTTAGATAGGCAGGCGCGATCCCCACCCGCTCAGCGAATGAGGTGATGGTCTGCTCGCCGATCAGGCGCAGGAGATTGAGTCGTCGGATCTCGCTGATGTCCATGCGGGCATTACATAGCATTTTGCTACGCGCTGGAATGCGCAAAATGCTTTTGACTTGCCACTAGCATTTTGCTATCGTAAATCCATCGATGACCACAGTTCAGTGAGCGTGGGATGGATGCAAAGACTTTCCTGAAGCAGTTCGGCGCGGAAGAGGCTGCGCGCGTGAGCGAAGCCGCTGGGACCAACTACGCCTATTTCAGCCAGATAGCCCATGGGCATCGACGCCCATCGGTCCGGCTCACCGAGCGACTGGTGGTGGCCTCGGAAGGCAAGCTCGATTTCGTTTCGCTCCTGCAGTCAAAGGACCACCAAGCAACCGTGGCTGAATCAGCCGCTTCACCTGCGTAAAGACTGAAGCGACCACCGACAAGGAAACACCCATGAAGAACCTCTACGCCAGATTCGTGCTGTGGTTGATCGGGCCGGCATTGGACTGCCGGGAATCTTCCGGCAGCGAGTCAGATCTGTCGCCTGCGCAGCGGACGATGGTCGACGAAGCCATCTGTCGCCTTGTTGCGAGTGGCTGCACTGACCCAGAGTTAATCCAGGCCGCCGCCGGTGGGCTGGCGGTGGCGCTAGTGAGCAAGAGAAGGGCTACTTCTGACGGGTAGTCAGGTACTTGGCATAGGTCTCGATGAAGTTGGAGCAGAACTCTGCGAGCTCTGCGCCGCTGCCAGTGTGAACGCCTGACTGCGCGCCCAGCAAGTTCGGCTGATGTTCCAGGACATGTTTCAACAGGTCCTTTGCAGAACCGCGCGCTTGTTCGATTTCCATGTGTACCCCTTTCGTGGGTGGTTGAGAAGGTGAGAGACCTCAATTCTTCCACGGTTGAGGGTACGCACCAATTACCCGTTAGGCGGGCATGTCCGGCCGGCGGCGAGCAGCGATAGGCGAGCAAATCGCCAGGCTGTAGAGAGCTCGCGAGACCTATCAGCGGGCACCAGCGGGTTTGGGTTACCAACGGGGATTTCGGGATGACAGACCGGGACGAGGGCATGGCACGCAGCGGACGTAGCAACCTGTTCGGAAAGATGACCGCGGAGATACCCAAGGTGAAGGTGTCCTGGGAAACCCGCGAGGCCTTGGAGGCCAGGGCCACAGAGGTTGGCATGTCGCTCTCCGAATTCGTGCGCGAGCTGCTGATGGTCAGCGCCCACGGCGAGGACTTCATGAAGAGCATATACGCCGAGCGCATCAGCGTCGTGGCGAGAAAGGGGTGAGATCGGGGGTGGGAATGGGGTGCTCTCACACCCCCGCAGTTCACGCCATTTACTCACGGCCAGGCATTGGGAAGGGAGACGCAGTGATTCACGAACTTACACCCCGGGCGCACGTGCGTTCGGCCGGCGCCGAGGCCTTCTGCCGCGGCAAGCAGGCCGACGAGAACCCGCACATGCCCGGCACCGATGCGCACCTCGAATGGCTCGCGGGCTACAAGGGCGAGCAGTACAACCCCGCGAACCATGTGCTCTCACGCCAGAGCCGGCGTCGCTGAAGGTTGTATCCATGGCCCGCATTCGCACCATCAAGCCGGATTTCTGGACCGACGAGAAGATCGTGGAGCTGCCATTCGAGGCGCGCCTGTTCTTCGTCGGCACCTGGAACTTTGCCGACGACAACGGCAATCTGCAGCGCTCAGCTCGCAAGCTGAAGATGCAGATTTTCCCGGCCGACGCCATCGATTGCGAGCCTGTCATTCAGCGGCTTCTTGCGCTGGGCCTGCTCACTGAGTACTCCGTGAATGGCGACACCTACCTGCACATTGTCGGGTTCGAGCGGCATCAGGTCATCAATCGCAAGTCCAAATCCGCCATCCCGCTTCCCGTTCAACTCACTGAAAGCAACGCGTCTGAGACCGGTGATTCACTGAATGCCTGTGGTTCTGGCCACCCTGATTCCGTGAATGAGGGTGGTACAGACCAATCCGATTCAGGGAGTGCTCATGGAGGACTCACTGAGGACTCACTGAGTCCTCACGCAGATGTCACGGAGGACTCACTGACGGAAGGGAAGGGAAGGGAAGGGAATAGGAAGGGAAAGGATAGTGGTAGTTCAATCGTCAGTGGTTCGCGCGCGACAGTGGGCGCGACGATTCCCAACCCTCCGACTGGTGAAGGGCATTGGGCGTCGCACTTCCGCGAGCGGCACGGCGTCGAGATCGACGTCTGCAGCATCCACGACCGCAAGAAGGCTTGGCCGATCTTCGCTGGCTGGGTCAACGCCGGCCTGACGCTGGAGCGCGTCGATGCCGCGGTGGCCCAGGCCCGCAAGGAGGCCAAGGAGCCGATCGCATTCCTGCCGGCATACGTCGACCGCGTGCTTGCGTCGCAGGCGCCAGGCACGACCACAGCCGAAACCAGGGCGCAGGATCGCGCCAACGTCCACGCCACCCTCACCGGGAGGAAACCGAGCCATGAACGCACCCCAGAGACCTTCGATGTTGACGCCCGCGTCGTCGGCTGACTGGCCGGCCGGCGCCATCCCAGAGTCCTGGGTGGACAGCCTGTTCGCACGCATGTCGGGCATGTACGGCTCCAAGTTCGCCGACCTATGGCGTGGCACGGATCTCGCTGCCGTGCGTCGCCTGTGGGGCAAGGAACTGGCCAGCCTGTCGCGCGACGAGCTGCGGCGCGCGAGTGACGCATTGCTGGGGCGCAGCTTCCCCCCGACGCTTCCCGAATTCCTGGCGCTTGCGCGGCCCCGGGTCAACTATGACGCGGCGCTCTACGAGGCAACCCAGCAGCTGCACCTGCGCACCGAAGGCAGAGACACCTGGACGAACCCGGCCTTCTACTGGGCGGCGATCAAGGTGGGCGAGTTCGACATGATGAACCTGAGCCACGGGGCGCTCATCAAGCGCTACGCCGCGGCACTCGACAGCGTGCTTGCACAGGACCAGATCCCGGATGTGCCGGAGAGGCGAGTCGCCTTGCCAGCGCCTGGCCGTGGCCGCGCCAGCCCGGAGCGGGTCGAGGCCGCCATGCGCGAGGTCCGGGCGACAACGAAAGAGCCCGGGAACAAGCGCTGGGCCGAGCGGATTGTGGAGCACGACAAGGCCGGCGAGAAGATCGCACTTGGCGTGCTGAGGATGGCCCAGGTAGCGCTTGGCCTGCGATCTGGCTTTTGAACTTCGAAGGAGGGACGGGAGATGAAAGTCATTCGCAACCTGATCGCGCGCTTGCTGCGCCTGCCGGCTATGCCGGCCTCGCCCGCGGCGGTGACGCCAGCGGTGCCGGCGGTTCGCCGACCGACTCGCGCCAGCCGCGAACTGGCGATCGCCACGGTGCCCTGGCATGTGCGCCCGGTAACGGCTGAGCCCGAGGCCAAGGACGGCGCGTCGGCGCTCAGCGTGGCCATGTTGATGGCGTCCTGCAGCGAAGAGGGCTTTGCTGCTGACGCTGGGTCGTTCGGCCTGCCCACGACTACGGAGTGAGGGCGCCATGACAGTGACCGTGAGGGAGCAGGTTTGCGCGGTGCTGCTCAAGGGCGAGAGCGTCATCGCGACGGAGTTTGCGAAGGTGGCGGGTTGCACTGGCGGGGCGGTGGCGGACGTCCTTGGTCGGCTGCAGGCCCTGTCTCTGGTGAAGGCCAAGAAGATCAAGCGGGGCAAGTTCTACCTGAAGATCTGGACGGCCACCGACCTGGTGGCGCTGGCCGCCTACCGGCCGCTCAGGCCTGGCCAGCACGTTCGCTCTGGCATCGACATCACGCCGCTGCTGGAGGTTTGGGGCATGCCGCTCAAGGCGCCCAAGCTCCAACTGCCGGCCACGCGACACGTTTGCTACGACGAACCGGAGGAGGCGACAGCATGAAAACGACGAAACAGCAGCTGATCGAGGCCCTGCAGCGCGACGAAGTGGTGATTGCCACCCGCTTCGCCACCACCGCCAAGGTCAGCAGGCAGTTGGTGCACAGGGAGCTGGTCCGCCTGGAGAAGGTTGGGGCCGTGGCGCGCCTGTCGGGCGGCTTGCGCGGCCAGTGGGTGCTTCTCAATGTGAACGCGCTGCCGGTGGTGGTCGAGCGCACGGTGGTCGAGGCGCCGCCCCGGCAGGTGGGTGGCGCGGTCGCGGAGTTGCTCGCCTTCTTCGGCATCACCCTGGCGCACATCCAGCTGCCGGCCCATCGCCACTTCCGCTCCGACGAGGTGCCGGCATGATCGGGAAATCGATTCTCGCCGCAGTGGCCGCCATGCTCGCCCCGATGGACGCTGCCCGCCAGCCGCAACCGCTGACCCGCAAGCCGGGCCGACTCACCCAGGCTGACCATGCCCGCATCGCCGCCGCAGAGGCCAAGCGGGAGCGGAAGGCCAAGAAGCTGCGGAGGGCAGCATGAAACCTCGTTGCAAAGTTGGAGATGTCGCCTTCATCGTGCGCGATTGCTACCCCGAGAACATTGGCCGCGTGGTGCGCGTCGTTGCGCCGGCGCTCTGGCTCGACGACGGCCCAGCCTGGCATTGCAAGGTCGAAGGCGCACCGCTTCGTGTTCAGGAATTGGACCGGCCGTGGGAATTCTCCTTCGACACCAAGGGCGACTGCTATGACGCCGACCTGCGCCCGATCAGCGGCGTGCCCGAGCATGACGAGCAGCTCGACGAGGTGACGGCATGACCGAACAGAACATCCCGGAACGCACGCCTGACGGGTACGCCTACCGCTATCCGGGGCCCTATGGCGGTCTGCGATTCAATGGCGGCGAGGAAGTGAATGGCTCTCGCCCGACGGAGGCCGTTCCGTATTGGCTTGGCAAGGCCGCCGACCATTCTGGTGACAGCGCCGAAATGGTGCCGAGCGCCGGCGGGCAACAGGTGGAGCAATTGCCCGTTGAACTGCGTGCGGTAGCCGAGACGGTTGCAGAGGGCGCCGGCTTCTGGGCGACCTGCACGGGTTGCTACGATACTGAGGACGGCCGCCCGACACAGAAGTACGCGCACAGCGATGTCTTTGGCTGCGAGTTGGGCAATGGATGCCGTGAGTGCGGCGGCCTGGGCGCGGTGTGGGATGACACCGACTATGCCGCGATGGTCGAGTTCATGGAGCAACGGGACACCGCCCCTGCGCCGGCCGCATCGCCTGCCCTGGCAGACGAGGCAGTGCATTACGTCCTGCGGCAATACTTCGACGTGACGGCGGAAACCGCCGCGAATGTCGCCCATGACCTGCGTTGTGGCGCCGCCCCTGCGCCGGTCGCAGCGCCTGCCAGCGACATGGGGCAGGACTACGCCGGGCTGGACTGCCCGCATGACACCTGCGACCCGGCCGCCTGTCGGTGCGCATCGCCTGCTGCGCTGACGGATGAGCAAATCACGGAACTGGCTGAGTCATATTGGCTGAAAGACGCACAGAAGCCAGGCGAATTCTTCGACACCAACAAGTTCGCCCGCGCTCTACTCGCCGCCCAGCCCGCAGCGGATGCGCCGGCACCCACTGCACAGGCGGATGACACGCCGTTGGTTCGATTCGTGAAACACCTGTCCGAAAACTGTATCGGGCAAGTCGTGACCGAAGATGCTCTGGAGGAATGGGCGCTTGACGTACTCGATAGCACGCCACGCGAGGTTATTGTCCGCCCCGGCCCCCGCATGCTCGTTGCATCGTTGCAAACGCCAGCCCGCCAGCAATCCGCCACCCCCGCAGCGCCTGCGCGCGCTGACCGGCAGGCTTACCGGCTGACAAACGAGAAACTGGGTACGCAAGCCGCGCCGCAATACTGGATTCATGAGCTTCGCGGCAAGGCAAAGACATGCAGGGCAGTTGCGGAGCACATCAAGGCTGACCCGGAAGGCTACGACGACAGCCCGCTGGAAATTGCTGATGGCGCCTTGCAGGATGCTCATGCATTCGAGTCGGCGGCGAACCTGATCGAAGAACTATCGCACCCTGGCCGGCAGGGTGTGGTGCTGTCGGATGAGTTGCTGGCCCGAGCTTGTGCCGCATACCGCCAAGAGTTTGCATGCGTTTTAAACCATGAAGCCGCCATGAAGGCCGCGCGGGCTGAGATCGGCGCATCGTCCTCGCGGGCGGAGGAACCGGAGTGCAAGACGTGCGGAGGTCGCGGGCAAGTGAATTGCAGCGAGCGCATAGGCGAAAGCGACTTCCACGAATGGGAGCAGGATTGCCCGGTGTGCGGTGGCGCGGGCACTGCGCCTGCTCATGTTCAAGCACTCGCGGCGCGCTTTGAGGCTACGCACAACGAGTTGCACAAGATGCGATTGGAAGCCGGTGCGCGGTCTCTGTTCGCGTCCTCGCGGGCGGAGGTGGAGATTCCTGCCAGCGTGAAGGATTGGCACGCCGCATGGCAGGCACACGTCGATGCGACAGCCGCCTATAACGCCCGCTGGGAGGTTTCACGGAAGTCGGAGCTTGGCGCCGTATCCCTGACGGACGAATACCAAGCCATGACCCTTGCCAAAAACAAGGTGCTTCGCATGCTGCCCACGCTGTTCGAAGGCATCGGCACTGTGCTCGCCGCCGCTGAGGCGCCCAATGGGGAGAAAGATGCGGATGCGTGACCTGCGGCGCCGCTACAAAACGTGGTGGTGGATGGAGATACGCCGCGACCTTCGTCCGCGTGGCAAGCATTGCATGCTGGCCCAGGAGGAGGCAGGCCACGACGAACACAACTGCTGGACGGAATACCTGATTGCGAGGTGGAAATGACAATGCGTGAAGCGTTTGAGAAGAAATTCCCGATGCCGAGCCAGTGCATCCGTTGCGGCGATGGCTATGCGGCAACCGGCTACAACGCTTGGGAAGCGCAAGCCTACTGCAGCATGTGGAAAGGCTGGCAAGCCGCCTACGCCGCTGGCATGGAGCGGGCGGCGGTCATATGCGACAGAGTGGCATTCGGGAATGAGCGTTCCGCAAGGTCGGTTCTGGACTGCGCCGACGCCATCCGCGCCGAAATGAACAAGGAAGCAACGTGATTTACGACAAGGACCGCGAACAGTACAAGGCCTGGCTGGCCAGCCTCAAGCCCGGCGACCAGGCAGCCGTGGGTTTGCACTCGCGCTACGGCCATCCTCCGTCCATCCTGACGCTCAAGCGCATGACCGCCACGCAATTCGTGATGGCAAATGAGTTCGACCGTGAGGAGCGTTACCGCCGCGACAACGGCGGCAAGGTCGGCGGCAGCAGCTTCGATGGCATTCGTCCCCTGACGGACCAGGTGCGCGCCGCTATCGAGCTGCACGGCCACCGCCGATGGCTGAATGACATTTCCTGGCGCGATGACAAGATCAAGGCCATCCCCGCGCCCGTGATTGCGGCCATGCGCGCCGCCTACGATAAAGGCATGGCCGAGCACAGCGCCGACCAGGAGGAGAACTGACATGCACAGGAGCGCAGTGATTTCGGACTGCGGCGCCTTCCGGTACCACCTGGAGCGCCGCTGGGGCCCGGCAAAGCCCATGCTGTTCGTGATGCTGAACCCCAGCACGGCGGACGCCAGCGAGGACGATCCGACCATCCGCAAGTGCGTTGGGTTTGCCGAGCGACACGGCAGCGAGTCGGTGGAGGTGGTGAACCTGTTCGCCTTCCGCGCGACCGATCCGCGCGAGCTGAAGCGCGCCGGCTACCCGGTTGGCCCGGACAACCATCGCCACATCCGCCTGGCGGCGGCCAGCGTGGCGCGCCGTGGCGGCCTGGCCGTGTGCGCCTGGGGTGCGAACGGGCGCGGCCTGGGCGCCGTCCAGGTGGTGACCGAGCTGCTGCGCCAGGGCGGCCTGCCGCTGCACGCACTGTTCCAACTGGCGGACGGCACGCCGGCGCATCCACTTATGCTGCCCTACAGCAGCAAGTTGGCTTGCATTTCGGGAGCGCAAAGCAGGGAGGTTGCATGACTGGCCGGCAACTGCGGAAGTGCGATTGCCTGAACGACTGCGGAGATGACAGCGGCATCAGTCGCCTCGAGGCGCGAAAGTGCGAGGCGGCCATTGCTGGTGAGGCCGCCCGACGGGCCGAGGCTTGGCAGGCCTTCGAGACATGGTTCCGCTCGCCGACCTGGCCGACTGATGTTGCGCCTTGCCAATGGATGGACGAAACGAGCGCCCGCTGCGGATGGTTTGCTGCACGGCGGAGGCATCGGGCATGACGACCCGCATTGCCTTCACCATCATGGGCGAGGCCGCCAGCAAGGCTAACAGCCGCAAGATCGTCACGATTCACGGAAGGCCGGCCAGCATCAAGTCGGACAAGGCTCGGAAGTTCGCCATGGACGCCCTGCGCCAGATTCCACCGGCAGCGCGCCAGATGCTGGAGGGGCCAGTGCGGGTGACCATGCACCTGTTCTATGCCACAGAGCGACCGGACCTCGATGAATCGGTGCTACTGGACGTGCTGCAGGCCCAGTACTCGGGCAAGGGCGGCAGGCGCGCTCTGGTCCATCGCGGCGTCTATGTCAACGATCGCCAGGTGAGGGAGAAGCATATCTACCATGGGATTGATCGAGCCAATCCGCGCGCGGAAATCATCGTGGAGCCGCTGCACGCGCAGCAGACCGGCTTGTTCGTCGGGGATGCTGCATGAGTAAAAAGGCGCCGACCAAGGCCGAACTTGCCTACATGGGGCGCATTAAGGAGATGGCGTGTATCTGCTGCACGCTGCTGGACCGGCGGCAAGAATCCGCCACCGACGCGCACCACATTCGTACGGGGCAGGGTGGCCAGCAGCGGGCCGGAAATCACTTGGTCATCCCGCTTTGCCACTTGGATTGCCACCAAGGCAAGAACGGGGTGCACGGAGACAAGACATACCTGCGGATCCTCAAGATGACGGAACTGGATCTGCTCGACGCGACGCTGGCGCAGCTCAACGGAGGCTGATGCTGGCTGGCATTGACGGTTTTGCAACGGGGAACAAAGTGAAAGCACCGGGGAATCTTTCGCTCTGCCACGCCGCTCCTGGGGCGCGTGCGCGCGCGCCGCAACCTGTGTCTCCTCCCACGATGTGGGCTTTGCCTGTCCGAGGCAACTCGGCGGGCTTTTTCTTTTCGAGGTGATGACGATGTACGTATGGATTCTGGTCTCTGTGGTCATCGGCATCATGGTCTGTGTCTGGCTCGACGTGCGGCCTATGCCGCGGGTGGGCTGACGATGGCCGACAAGCTGAGCGTCAGTGGTAATGCAGGCGCTGTCATACGTGACATTGACCGACTGATGAACCGCGATCTGCCGTTCGCCAGCGTGGTCGCCCTCACGCAGACTGGGCGCAAGATTCGCGACGCTGAGCGGATCGAGATCCAGCGTGCCTTTGACAAGCCCACCCGATACACCATCAACAGCGTGTACCTGCAGCCTGCCACGCCGGCCAAGCCAGAGGCAGTAGTGGGTCTCAAGGCGGACACCAGCAAAGGCACGCCTGCTGTGAAGTACCTGGCGCCCGAGGTCTCAGGCGGAGGCCGGGGCTGGAAGCGCTTCGAGAAGGCGCTGCAGCGCATCGGCGCCATGCTGCCAGACGAGTACGCATTGCCGGCGGCCGGGGCCAAGCTGGACGCCTACGGCAACATGAGCCGCGCCCAGATCATCCAGATCCTGAGTTACCTCCGGGCCTTCGGCGAGCAGGGATATCGCGCCAATGCCACGGACAAGAGCCGTGCGCGGCGTGAGCGAGTCGGGCGCAGTGCGAATGGGTTCAAGACTGTCAACGGCGTGGCCTACTTCGTGGCCCGGCGCGGTCACCGTATCGGCGCGCGCAGCTGGATGCACGGGCGCATGCAGACCCTGTCGTCTGGTGTCTATGCCAAGCGAGGCATTCATGGCAGCGACATCGTGCCCGTGCTCGTGTTCGTGCGCGCACCGGCCTACCAGCCGCGCTTCCGCTTTTTCGAGGTAGCCGACCAGATCGCGCGCGCCGAGTTCGAGGGCGAGCTGACGCGTGCGCTGGCCAGGTATTCGAGGGCCTTTCGATGACAGCGACCCGTCCATTCTCGTCCAAAGGTGGCATATCCGCCACTCGGATAGCCTACCGTTGCCCGGCCCCCGCACAGGTTTGGTGCGAACACTGGAAAGTGACGAAAGGTACTCCCATGAGGCACCCTGTAAGGGTAATTCGAGCCTCGCGCGCTCTCTAGTCACGACACAGCTCTATGGGGATTATGTGATCGACCTGGACGTGAAGTTGAGGCAAGCCGAATTTGCTGCCCTGGTTGGCATCAGCCAGCCGGCGGTCAGCGGCCTCGTCGCGCGCGGGATCATCCTCTCCGGCATGACCGGCCGGCAGATGCTGCTTGCCTATTGCAGCCACCTGCGCGAAACCGCCGCCGGGCGCGCTTCGGAGAGTGAGTTCGACCTCGTCGCAGAGCGTGCACGCCTGGCGAAGGAGCAGGCCGATCGCATCGCCTTGCAGAACGAGGTGACCAGGCGGGAGCTGGCGCCGGTTCATCTGATCGAGCAGGTCTTGTCGCAGGCCGGTGCACGCGTGTCCGGCATCCTCGAGGCGATACCAGGCATGCTCAAGCGCCGGCTGCCGACTCTGTCCGCTACCGACGTGGAGCTCATCACCCGGGAGGTGGCTAAGGCACGGAACATTGCCGCCGCCGTGACGCTGGATGACCTGGGCATCGAAGCGCCCGACGAAGAGGAGCCCGCCTGATGCTGGCGCCTCAGTATCGCCCCATCATTGCACACCACCTCGGCCGGGGCCTGGCAGGGTTCGGCACGCCGGAGCCGATGACGCTCGAGGAATGGGCGGCCGCGCACTTCTACCTGTCGGCCGAATCTTCCTATGTCGAGCAGGCCTGGAGTGCCTGGCCCTTCCAACGCGCAATACTCGCCTGCATCAGCAACGATGCGATCCGTGAGGTTGACCTGCAGAAGTCTGCCCGGGTGGGCTACACGAAGATGATCCTCGCCGCGGTAGGCTACTTCGCCCATCACCGGCGCCGGAACCAGGCGCTTTGGCAGCCAGCCGACGACGACCGCGATGAGTTCGTCAAGACCGAACTGGAGCCGATGCTGCGCGATGTGGCGGTGATGCGGGAGATCTTTCCGGCTTTCCTCGCCAGGCACAAGGACAATACGCTGCAGGCCAAGAAGTTCCTCGGCTCCATGCTCCACCTGCGCGGTGGTAAGGCAGCGAAGAACTATCGCCGGATCTCGGTGGATGTGGCGTATCTCGACGAGCTCGACGCGTTCGATAGCGATGTCGAGAAAGAGGGGGACCCCGTCACGCTGGCAGCCAAGCGCACCGAGGGCGCTACCTTCCCGAAGCTGGTGTGCGGCTCCACCCCCAAGCTCAAGGGCTTGTCGCTCATCGAGCGCCGGGTGGAGCTTGCAGAGAAACGGTTCCGGTACCACATCGCCTGCCCAGAATGCGACACCTTCCACCCGATCACCTGGGGCGGGAAGGAAGAAGCGCACGGCTTCAAGTGGACGAACGATGACCCGGAGACCGTGCGCCACCTGTGCCCCCACTGTGGCGCGCTGATTCAGCAGGCCGACTACTTGCGCGTCTGGGAGCAGGGCCGGTACCAGTCGGATGACGGCACCACCATCAGCCACGATGGTGTGTTTCGCAATGCGAAGGGCAAGGTGGTGCGGCTACCCCGTCATGTCGCATTTCTCGGGGTCTGGACCGCCTATAGTCCGGCCGTTGCCTGGTCAGATATCGTGCGCGAGTTTCTGGCAGCGAACGAGAAGGCCCAGACAGGCGACATGTCGAAGCTGAAGGCCTTCGTCAACACCACCCGCGGCGAGGCATGGGAGCAGGAAGTCGAGCGCACCGACGTCGACGAGATCAAGCAGCGCGCCGAACCCTATGCACTGCGGTGGGTGCCGCTCGGAGGTCTGCTGTTGCTCGCGGGGGTGGATACGCAGGACAACCGGCTGGAGGTGGTGGTGTGGGCCTATGGCCGCGGGTGCGAGAAATGGGTGGTTGATCATCAGGTTTTCTTCGGGAATCCAGCGCAGGACAAGGTCTGGGATGACCTGACCGAGTACTTGTTTGATACCCCATTCACCCACGAGTCAGGCGCCACTCTCTATATAGAGGGCGCGGCCATCGACTCCCGCGGTCACAATACGCATGCGGTCTATGCCTACGCAGCCAAATATGCCCGCCGCAAGGTGTTTGCCGTTGCCGGTCGTCCTGGCCGGGAGAAGCACATCAAGGACGGCGTGGCCAAGGTGGACATCGACTGGCGCGGCCGCGTGAAGCGCAACGGCGTGCAGCTCTGGCACGTGGGCACGAACCACGCCAAGGATCTGATCTACAACCGGCTTCACATTCCCCGCCCGGGCCCCGGTTACATGCACTTTTCGCACGAGCTGTCAGACGAGTTTTTCCGCCAGATGGCCGGCGAACAGCGCACCACGAAGATGACGGCCAGAGGCGAAGAGTCCAAATGGTCGGCAACCCGGAAGCGGGTCGAAGCCTGGGATTGCACGGTCTATGCCGTTTGGCTGGAAACCCACCTTGACTTGGCTCGCAAGGCAGCGAAGTACTGGGATCAGCTGGAACAACGCCTAAGGTCCCAGCCAACCGGCTCGTCGACGCGCGCCGCGACGCCTTCGGTGGCGGCCGCGCCGGCAGCACCTCGACCTCCCGCCAGAAAAACCGCCATTGCCTCAGACGACTGGAGCAGCCGCCTATGAGCGACCCCCTCAAGAACGAAGACGCCTCGCAATCTGACGCCGCGATCGACCTCACCGGAGCACTGACGACCATCGTGCGGGAGGAGATTACGGCCGTCGAGCACCTTGCCAGGCCGATCATTGAGGGGCTCGAACGCGGGCTGCGCCGGCTTTTGGGCGGGCAAGAGGTCTATATCCCGGCGCCAGACCGGCGGGAGCGCGATGAGGCCATCCGTGCCGCCTTCAATGGCCGGAACCGCGATGAGGTTTGTCGCCAATTCGGGATCAGCAAAACCACCTTCTATGAGGTGATCAACCGGGCCTAGTCCCCCACGAGTGCAGATATTCCGCTTTTTCCCCTAAAAACCGGACTCACTTTCCCATAGATTGGACGCCATGACGACCGCCACTGACATGCTCGCGAAGTACTTGGCCGCCGAGCAGGCCATTCTCGAAGGCAAGGAAGCCCGCTTGGGCGACCGTGTGCTGCGCATGGAGGACCTATCCGAAATCCGGAAGGGGCGGCAGGAATGGGAGGCTCGCGTGGCCAGCGAGCAGGCGCAGGCCGCCGGCGTGCCGGGTTCCGGTGGCATCCGCTTTCTCAATGCCAGACTGGACCGCTGACCATGAACATGATCGACCAGATTGTTGCGTTCTTCGATCCAACGGCCGGGCGCCGTCGCCTATTTGACCGCGCTGCTCTCCAGGCGAGCTACGAAGCGGCGCAGCCCAGTCGGCTGAGGAAGTTCCATCGTAATCAGGCATCGCCGGACCAACTGGTTCGACAAGGTGCGATCTGGCTGCGTGCGCAGGCACGTCACCTCGAGCGGAACCACGATATTTCGCGTGGAATGCTGCGCACGCTGGTGAATAACGTCGTCGGGCCGGGCGGAATCGGGGTCGAGCCGCAGCCGCGGCGGCCGGATGGCACTATCCACGAGCAGTATGCCGCTGATTTGCGCGCCGCCTGGCGAGACTGGCAGAAGCTGCCGGAAGTCACGCAGGAGCACCACTGGGCCAAGGTCCAGCGGTTGGTTGCCAAGACCTGGTTTCGCGATGGTGAAGCATTCTCTCAGCTGCTGCGCGGCACCGTGCCGTTCCTCCAGCACGGCAGCAAGGTACCGTTCTCGCTCGAGCTCTTCGAGCCCGATATGGTTCCCATGGACTATGAGGATCCGGCCGCCAATATCCGGCAGGGCATCCAGCGTAATGCCTGGGGCCGCCGTACTGGTTACTACGTCTACAAGAGCTTCCCGGGAGACAACGCTTTCCTCGCGCGCGGCTCGGACGTCAAGCGAATCCCCGCAGAGAACATGCTGCAAGTGGCGGCCATCGACCGCATTGGCCAGCTCCGCGGCGTTTCCGAGTTCGCCAGCGTGATCACCAGGATCGAGGACATCAAGGACTACGAGGAGAGCGAGCGCGTAGCCGCAAAGCTCGCTGCACGCCTGACCGCCTATATCAAGAAGCTTTCGCCGGATGGGTTCAACCCGGACAGCATCCAGCGGGACGAGCAGGGCAACCCTATTCCGCGCGAAATCGCCTTTGACCCCGGGACCATCATCGACGGCCTGCAGGTGGGCGAGGAAATCGGCTTGGTCGACACCAAGCGGCCGAATCCAAACGTCCTCACCTTCCGGCAGGGCCAGCTTCGCGCGGCATCAGCCGGCATCGGCGCCAGCTACTCGAGCATCAGCCGGGACTATGATGGCACCTATTCGTCTCAGCGGCAGGAGCTGGTGGAGCAGTGGGTCAACTATGCTGTGTTGACCGACGAGTTCACTGGCATGTTCGTTCAGCCAGTATGGGAGGCTTTCGTCGCGATCGCCGACCTGTCCGGAGTGGTGCCGCGGCCGAAGGATGTGGCGCCAGATCTGGCTGACGACGCAATGTTCGTCGGCCAGGCGATGCCATGGATCGACCCAATGAAGGAAGCGCTCGCCTGGCAGCTGCTGGTGCAATGCGGCTTCGCATCCGAGGTCGAAGTCATGCGCAAGCGCGGCGTCAATCCGTACGACGTGCTGGAAAACATCACAAAGTTCAGGAAGGAAGCTGCCGATAAGGGGCTAGTGCTGGCCTCAGATTTCGCCAACACCAAGGGAGGCGCGGCGTCCCCGGCTGATGCGCCGCCCGAACCGCCTCCTCAGCAAGGTCGCACGCGTTCCCGCGTCGGAGCACAGGCCGGCTGACGGGCCGCTCCATGCGTCAGATGAAAATATTCCGGTTTTACCCCTAAAAACCGGAATCTCTTTTTGCCACACTTGCTGCATACCCAATGCACAGGTCTTGGCGATGAGCAAGTCTCCCCAGAAGTGGTACAGCATTCGCGCCCGCGCTGCCACGGCCGCAGCCGCTGCGGCGGTCGCTGCCGGCGGCGTGGCCGCAAGCTCCGCCGAGATCTTCATCTACGGCGATATCGGGGAATCCTGGTGGGGTGAGTCCGTGACGGCCGCTGACTTCGTCAAGGAAGTGGCGGCTCTGAACGTCGACGAGCTTACCGTACGCATCAACAGCTTCGGCGGCTCAGTCTCCGATGGCATCGCCATCTACAACGCGCTCAAGCGGCACCGCGCCGCGGTCACCGTCAGCATTGACGGCACCGCCATGAGCATCGCGAGCCTGATCGCCATGGCTGGCGACACCGTCGAGATGGCCGAAAACGCCATCCTGATGATCCATGCGCCTTGGGTCTACGCCTCTGGCAATGCCGTCGCGTTGCGCGAGGTCGCCGATTACCTCGACACCTGGTCGCAGGCCATGTCGAACAGCTACGCCGCCAAGACTGGCCGGCCTGCCGACGAGATGCTGGCGCTGCTGACTGATGGTGTCGACCACTACTACACGGCAGAGCAGGCGCTTGCCGAGAAGTTCATCGACTCTGTCACCACGGCGATGCCGATTGCCGCGTCCCACGATCTTTCTCGCTTCCGCGCCATCCCGGCGGCGGCAGCCGCTTTCAACTTGAAGGAGAAGCACATGCCTCATCCGAACCCGGCGGCCGCTGCACCGGCGCCCGCAGCTCCGGCCGACCCCGCAGCCCAGGCCGCTCAGGCCGAAGCGGTTGCGCGCGGCGTGCAAGCCGAGGCCCAGCGCCGTACCGATATCCGAGCGGCTTTTGCCAGCTTTGACGCCCGCGAAGGCGTCGCCGATCTGATGGCTGCCTGCGAGGCCGACACCCAATGCAGCGTACAGGGCGCCCGCGAGAAGCTGCTGGCACACCTCGGCAAGGAAGGCACGCCGGTTGCCGGCAACATCGTCACGGTCGAGGATGAGCAGGACAAATTCCGGGCGGCCGCGACCGAGGCAATCCTGGCCCGAGCCGCCGCCCGTGATGACAAGGGTGCACCGGTGCGCGCCAACGCAGCCAATCCGCTGCGTGGCTACAAGCTACTCGATCTGGCGCGCGCATGCCTGGTGCGAGCTGGCGTCAAGGTCGACGGCATGGACCAGATGAAGATCGTGGCGGCCGCGTTCACGCAGTCCACCAGCGATTTTCCGATCCTGCTCGAAAACACGATGCACAAGACGCTGCAGCAGGCATACGCGCTGGCTCCGGACACCTGGTCGCGCTTCTGCTCGATCGGCAGCGTGTCGGACTTCCGCGCCCATCCGCGCTACCGTGTCGGCAGCCTCGGCAACCTGGACGTGCTGAACGAACTCGGCGAGTTCAAGAACAAGACCATCCCGGATGGCGAGAAGGCCTCGATCACGGCCGGCACCCGCGGGAACATCATCAACCTGAGCCGTCAGATGATTATCAACGATGATCTGGGCGCGTTCATCGGTCTCGCCAGCATGCTCGGCCGAGCTGCCAAGCGGACCATCGAGGCCGCGGTGTACGCGCGCCTGGCGGAAAACTCCGGCGCTGGCCCGACTCTGGAAGACGGCCTAGCCTTGTTCCATGCCAACCACGGAAACATCGCTGGCACCGCGGCGGCGCCGGCAGTGGCCTCCTTCGAGGCCGGCCGCGTGCAGATGGCGCAGCAGAAGGATGTCAGCGGCAACGACTATCTCGACCTGCGCCCTGCGATCTGGCTGGGTCCGATTGGCATCGGCGGTACCGCGCGCGTAACCAACGACGCCCAGTACGACCCGGACACCGCCAACAAGCTGCAGAAGCCGAACCTGGTGCGCGGCCTGGTGCGCGACATCGTCGATACCCCGCGCCTGTCTGGCACGGCCTGGTACTTCTTCGCCGATCCGGCCGAGGCCCCGGCGCTGGAAGTGGCGTTCCTCGACGGCGCACAGGATCCGTATCTCGAGCTGCAGAACGGCTTCGACGTGGACGGCGCCCGCTACAAGGTCCGCATCGACTTCGGTGTCGCCGGCATCGATTACCGCGGCGCGCACAAGAACGCTGGCGCGTAACCGGCCGATTCCACCCACTGACTCCATAAGGATCGGATCATGAAGAACTTCATTCAGTACGGCGAGCACTTGACGCTGGCGCCGGGTGCCGACGTGGCTTCCGGCACCGGGTATCTCTTCGGTGCCGGCCTGTTTGGCATCGCCGTCACGGACGCCAAGAACGGTGTCGCAAGCGAGTTCCGCACCGAAGGCGTGGTCGAGATCGCCAAGACCTCGGCCCTGGCGATTGCCGTCGGTGACCGCGTGTTCTGGGATGCGACTAACAAGGTGGTCAATAAGACCACCACGGCGCAGGTGTGCGTGGGTGTGGCAGTCGAGGCTGCTGCCAACCCGAGCGGCACCGTCAAGATCAAACTCGGCGCCTATCTGCCGGCGGCAACCTGATAGCCCGTCAAGACATGGTCGCGCCTCATTCCTTTGATCAGCGTGTTTCGCGGGCGGTGCTTCGCCGTCTGGCGAATGCGCGCCTGCGCTCTGGTGCCGAGGTCTTTGACGCCGTGGTAGAGCGCCTACCGCGCACCGCAGGGGAATACGGCGATCGCACCGAGATTGGCACCCGCATCACTGTGCTGCGCTCGGACGTGCCGTCGCTGGCCCGCGGCGCGACCATCGTCTACGACAGTGCCAGCTATACCACCGAGGAACTTGGTGCACTCGCTGCGGTGACATACACCGTCGACGAGCGCGACGAGGATGACACTTTCGTGGCCGCTTACTGGGTGACCAAGGCATGAGCAAGGCGCTTCAGATTCTTCAGGCTATCAAGGCACGTCTTGCGACGGTTCGCGTGGCCGACGGCTATGAGACCGACATCGGGGCCCGGGTGTATCTCGGCCGGGAGTTTGGCAACGATGAGCAGGATCCTGTTCCGCTCTCTTCGGTGCACGACGGGTCGGGCGAGAACAAAGGCGATATGCGGCCGCACGTCGGAACCAACACCTGGTCGCGTTCGTTCGTGATCGAGGCCTTTGACGTCTGCGACCCTGACAACCCCTTGGAGAAGGCCCACGCGATGATTGCCGATGTCAAGCGTGCAGTGTTCAAGGACGGCGGGCTGGATGGCTTGGTGATGAACCTGCGAATTGTCGGCGACCGCGCGCTGCCGCGCGGTGCCGGTGCAAAAACAGTGTGCGCTCAGGTGCTGGGCGCCGTCGAGTACTTGGAAAAACCCACGGCCCCGTAATGGCCACAACTGGAGAGCAACATGGACTATTTTTCGGGGCAGGGGAAGCTGTACTTCGGGCAGCGCAACACCGCCGGCACCCCCAAGGAAATGCGCTGGGTTGGCGACGCCGCTGACGTCTCGTTCTCGGCCGAGCCCGATGTGCTGGAGGCCAAGGAGAACTACTCCGGCAACCGCCAGACCGTCGTGCGTATCACGCGCGAGCTCAAGATGAGCTTCAAGGCCTCGCTGCGGCAGATCAGCACCGAGAACATCCAGCTGCTCACGCAAGGCGATGTGGTGGCTCAGACCTCCGGATCGATCACCAACGAGATCATCTCGCCGACCACTGGCACCCTCGCGGTCGGAAATGTCTTCATCCTGGCTGCTCAGGATCTGTCGGCCGTTACCATCAAGGACAGCTCCGGAACGCCGAAGACCCTGGTGGCCGGAACGAACTACGATCTGGACGCGAAATCTGGTCAGATCGAGATTCTGGACGCGACGACCGGCGGCCCGTACACGCTGCCTCTGAAGGCCGACTACACGAAGGCCGCTCTGAGTCGCGTGAAGATGTACACGGCCGCCAACGTCGAATACTGGGTGCGCTTCGTTGGGCTCAACACCGCAGTGTCTGGCTTTCCGAAGGTGGTGCTCGATATCTACCGCACCCGCCTGGATCCGGCCAAGGACTTCTCGATGATCAGCGACGACCTCAACAGCTTCGAGCTGGCCGGTTCGTGCCTGAGCGACCAAACCAAGACCGCGGCCAGCGATTTCGGCCAGTTCGGGCGCTTGGTCCAGCTGACGTAATCCATGAACGCCCCCGCGCCCGTTGCCGAACTGACGCAGCTCGCCGGCGGCCCCTCGATTGAGAAGGCCATCGGCGAGCGTCAAGTTCGGATTACCCCCCTCAAGGTGAAGGAATTCGGCCCCATGCTGTCAGCGCTGGATCCTGTCTTTGTCGACATCGGTGTGCTGCCGGATGCGATGGTGGCCGGTGACATCGTGCACCTGTTCACGCGACACGCCGAAGCTCTGCTGACTGCGATTTGCATCGGTGCGCGCGTGGAGAGGGCGTGGCTGGACGAGCAGGAGCTGGATGTCCCGGTCAATCTGTTCGCCGACGTGCTGAGTGTGAACCGTGATTTTTTCGAGCAACGTCTGAAGCCAGTAGCCAGCCAGCTTCAGGCGATGTTTCCGGGTGGTTCGACATCGCTCAGCAGCTCGTCGGGGCCGGCCACAGCCTGACCGAAGTTCTGGGCTACACCATGGCCCAGTTGCGGGGCTTCTCGGATGCCATAGCCCGGCAGGCGCAGGAGCGTAGTCGGGAGCAACTCCTGATCGCACGTGGCGGCCAGGCCGACGAGAAGGGCTGGAAACAACTCTGGAAGGCATTCAGCACACCACTTACACGCCATGGCAGAACGTGAGATCAGTTACCGCATCAACCTTGCCAACGAGCGCGCTCTGGCCGCGCTGCGCGACTTCGCCTCAGCGCTGAAGAAGACTGACGACTCCGGCAAGAATCTGACTGGCGTTCAATCTGGCCTGCAGGGCGTCCAGACCACAGCACGCGCTACTGCCGGGGAGCTGGCGAAGGTGGGCCAGGAGGTTCGGTCGATTGGGCAGAGCGTCGGCGCACTGAAGAGCATCGGCAGCGTGGCTGCCGGCATGTTCGTCATCGTCCAGGCGCTGCAGGGCGTCAAAGCGGCGCTGACGGGGTTGCCGCAGGCCGGCATCAAGTTCGCGGCCAGCATGGAGACTGCCGAATTGGGCATGGCGGGGATCCTGTCCTCGATGGTCACCATCGACGGCAGGGCGGTAAGCCTGAATCAGGCGCTCGGTATCTCCCGCAAGATCATTGCCGACCTGAACAACGATGCGCTGGCAACGGCAGCCTCCAGCGAGGAACTGGTGCGCGCATTTCAGGCGATTCTCGGACCGGCGCTGGCTGCCAAGCTCACCTTGGAGCAGGTTCGTCAGTTGACCGTGACCGGTGTCAATGCGGTCAAATCGCTGGGTCTGAATTCCAACCAAGTGGTTCAGGAACTGCGCGACCTGGTTCAGGGTGGTATCACCCCGGCGAGCTCCACGCTGGCTACGGCCTTGGGAATCAAGGACGAGGACATCCAGCGCGCCAAGGCTTCGAGCGAAGGCTTGTTCAAGTTCCTGATGGACCGACTGCAGGGCTTCGAGGCCGCGTCCGCGCGCTTCGGTGACACCTTCGACGGCCGGCTTTCCAGTCTGAAGGAGGGGGCGACGCGCGCGGCTGCCGAGGGTTTCAAGCCTCTCTTCGAGGCAATCAAAGAGGGGCTGGGCGAGGCGACCGACGCCTTCGTTACGATCGAACGAGAGGGCGACAAGGTCAAGTCGATCCAGCTTAACCCGCAGACTGTCCAAGTGATGCGGGGTTTCTCGGAGACGCTGGTTGATGTTGGGCGGGGGCTCAAAGCGACCGCAGGGTTTCTGATCGAGCACCGGGACGCAGTGGTGGCCGTTGGGCAGGCATATGCCACCTTCAAGGTATTCACCACGGTTCGAAGCGTCCTGGAAGGGCTCAATGAGAGCTTAACGAGGAACCGGAACGCCATCCTTGGCGGGGACGCTGCCACGCGGGCGGCAACCGCCGCGACGCTGGCGGACTTGCGTGCCAAGGTGGCTCATGCCGATGCCGTTCGCATTCACACCGGCCTGCTGCTCGCCGAGGCTCAGGCTGCGGTGGCTGCCGCCAGTGGCATGCAGCGGCTGACGCTGGCCCAGACTGTGCTGGTTCCCGCGCAGCAGCGCGCCGCTGCTGCGGCGTCAGCGCACGCGGCAGCGCAAACTGCCCTTGCGACTGCCATGGGGCCGACCGGCGTCGCCGGCGTGCTCTCGCGCGTTTCTGGTCTGCTGGGTGGCCCGATCGGGATTATCGCCTTGCTGATCACTGGTGTTGCGGCTTGGGCCTCCTTTGGCAACTCGGCGAAGACGTCCCTCAATGGCATCGACGTGTCGGTGCAGACCACGCGTGACAGGATCGCCCGCCTCAAGCGGGAGCTGAAGTTCGGGGCGGGGGATATCGGGACCAACAAGGCGGGGCAGGATGCACTGCGCAACCGGATCGCATTGCTGGAAGGTGCGGCGCAGCAGCCAGGCCCGAGCGGCATGCGTCCCTTCATCCTCAGTAATGGCGAGAAGCTCTCCCGCGGTAATCGCGACCGGGAACTGAACCAGGCGCGCCAGCAGTTGGCCGAGTTCGAGGCGGAAGCGAAGCTGCTGCAGCAACAGGCCGACAAGCAGGCCGCTGACCAAGAGGCCGCCGTCGGCAAGCTGGGCCTGAAGAACACTGGCGCGCTGCAGGACTTCACCGATCTGGTCAAGAAGCACCGCACCAGCTCCCAGAAGGCTGCCGACGAGATCAAGGAGATCAACTCGGCATTCGCCAAGGCCGTGTCGGAGACGCCGGAGTTGCAGAAGGACAACCCGAAGTTCGATCCAAAGCGCCTGGCCGAGGTCACCAAGGCCCGTAATGACGCGATCGTCGAGGCGCGCCGGCAGGGAGCCGGCGCCTCCGGGCTTGGCACGCAGAATGCCGCAGCGAAGGCCGATTTCGAACAGTTGAAGGCGACGCTCGATCAGGAATTGACGCTCAAGAAGGACGCTCTGGCGTTCGACCAAGCGGAGAACGAGCGCGCCTACAAGGACAGCCTCGTTGGTATCAGCGCCTACTATGACCAGCGCTTGCAGATCGTCACAGACGGCATCGACGCGGAGAAGGCGCGCAACCAGAAGCTGATCGACGAGTTGCGCGCCGAACAGGCTCGTCTTGGTGGCCAGAACCCCAAGAGCGCGAATGAACGCGTGCAGCAGAGTACCCAGGCCAAGAAGCTGGAGACGGAAATCCAGCAGCTCACCACGCGGAACCTGAAGCTGGATCAGGATCGTACGCAGGCTGCGCGGGAGACGAATAGCGAGCTCGCCAGGTCAAAGCGCTTGCTGGAAGCTCAGGCAACGGGCGTTGTCTCTCAGGTGGCGGCGGCCACTGGCACGCTCACACGCGCGCAGATCGAGGAGAACGTGCGCGCACAGAATGCAGAGCTGTCGGCGCTGGCAAAGGCGAACCCCGATCTGCTCTCGCCGGAGGTGGTTGAACAGAAGATTCAGCTGGAAGTTGACGAGGCTGACTTCGATCGCATCAAGGGTCAGATCGATCAGGTCATGAGCGACCTGCAGCGCGCTGGGCAGCTTTTGCAATTCCAGGGGTTCGATGGGGATGCCCTGGAGATACGCTTCCGTCCACTCAAGGAGCGGGCGCTTCCGATTTTGCAATCCCTAAATGATGAACTCCAAAAGCTCTCAGCGCGTTCGCCGTCCGTGAAGATCAAGACGAATGCGAACAGCGTCAAAGCACAGCTTGACGAGCTCGGAAGGCCAATAATCAATTTGCAAAACACGCTCGAGAACGCGACGGTGAGCGGGTTTGGGACTCTCTTTCAAGACATTATCGGCGGCGCGAAGAGCGCATCTCAGGCAGTCAGCCAGTTTGCCAAGAATGTTGTTAATTCGCTCCTCAATGCAATCGGTCAGAAGCTCGGGAGGAAGCTGTTCGATTCGCTATTCAGTGCGGAAGGCGTCAGCGGCGTCTTCAGTATATTTGGCCTCGGTGCGCAGGAGAAGGCTGAAGGCGGCTACATCCGTGGCCCTGGCACCACCACCAGCGACAGCATCCCGGCGCTGCTCTCTGACAAGGAGTACGTCGTGCGGGCGTCGGCCGTGCGCGATGTCGGTGTCGGCTTCCTTAACTGGGTGAACCGCGGCGGCGCGGCCGTGCGCTCGGCGGCATCGCAATTCCGGGGTGCGGTCCATCCGGCGGCGTTTGCCCGATCGAGCGCGGTGGCGCGATTCGCCGGCGGTGGGCTGGTGTCCGCGCCTGCCGCGTCCGGCGCACCGCACCTGCAACCGGCGCCGACCAGCTTCCAGTTGCAGATCCCAGACAACGCCCTCCACTGGACGCTCCAGGACTGGCTGGGCAGCGAACTCGCGCGGATGGCGGCCACACGATGAGCCTGCGCATGCTCTCCAACCCGTTGCGTGCCGACGCGACCGCCATCCTGGTGTTCGAGGGGCCAGCCCTCGTGGCGGTCACCTGGACTATTGCCAGCGGCGCTGGTGTGGTGACGCCGTTTGCTCCACAGACGGACGCCAGCGGGCGTGCATGGGCGAGGTATGACCCGGCTGGAATAGCCGGGGAGGCAGTGATCGAGGTGCAGCATGGCACTTGAGCTGCTGGCAGGGCCCTTCGATATCGTGGCGGACGGTTCGTTGATCACAGACGCATCGACGGGTGCTACTGCACTCTACGATGATGATATTGGTCTCTACACGTTCAGTAGCACCAAGGGCGGCTTGCTCGTAGTGCAGTTGGACGGCTATGCCTGCCTGCGAGCAGCCCAAGTGCGGGCGAATGCCTTCGCACTGGATTTGCAGAGTCCCGGAGAATACCTGATTCTTGGATCTCTCTTCGAGGAGGGGCTGTACAGGTTCAACAAGCGGGCCGCAACCTTCGGTGAGCTTGTTACCGGAACAGAGCCAACGGGGGATATTCAAGTACGCACGCCAGATCGATACATGCGCATTCTGGGTACGAACGTATTATCCAAGCCGCTCACGCTCGTAGGCGACTGGACATACGAGGCGAGTCTGAGTGGGGCGCCTATCAGCCTCTATGCCACGGTGTCTTGTACCCGTGACGCGAACGTGCTCGCAATAGTCTTCACTAACGGAACGGTCGTCTATTACGACTGGGTCCGAAGGAACCAAGTTGGCGGCGTCGCGTTTGTTGGCCCCAATGATGGGGCGTGGTACAGCGCGCGCTACGACATCTTCATCGTGCTTGCGGACGCCAAGCTGAACGTGTACTCAAGCTCCCCCCGTCCATCGTCGATCTCGGCCCCGGCTGCCGTAACGCCGCTCGCAAAAGGGCGAGCAAGTCCAATCAAGTCCCGCGTTCTGGGCGCGGATGCGGAGCCATGTGTTGGTGAGACTGTCGATTGGTCGCTAAGCGGTCCGGGGGCGTTGGAGCACATACAGAGCGTGACGGATAGCGACGGATGGGCGTGGAACACCTATGTGGCCCCACAGGCCTCCGGTGATACGCCAACAATCTCGGTCGAGGTGAGGTTCTGATGTTCCGCCAGATCTTTGAATCGATGCCGCTGGTATATCGAACCCCTGCCGAGTGGGCCGGCATCCCCAGTGGAGTTGGATTGGGGGCGCTCTACAACGGATACCTAATTACGCCACCTCGAATCTATGCGGAGGAGCTTAGTGGCATCGACGGGATGTTCGTCGCCCAGGAGAAGACCCCAACTGCGGACGCAGTGATTGTACTGACTGGGACAACAAGCCGTATCTACTGGCCTGGCTGGGATCGGCTGTGGTGGAAATTCAATGCCATTACTGGCGAGTTCATGGCACGAGGCACCAACCCTGCCAGCTTTTTCGATTACGAAGTTTTCCAGGCAAGAGATGGATCGCTGTGGCAAAAATCAAGTCTCGGCAGTTTCTTCCAAGTGGATCCGATCAGTTTTGATGAAGTCCCCGGGACGCGACGCGGGCCTGACGAGTTTGGGGCGCTTTCCATCTACGTGTGCATGATTGATCGGCTGCAGAATGTTGCGGTGCTATACACCAACAATGAAACCGGCAGCCGTCAGATTGGCGTCTACAACTGGACAACTGGCGCGCTGATTCGTCGCATTCATGTCGGCGGGATCGCCATTGACATTCTTCCCGAAGACGAGCGGCGCTGCTATGTGGTGACAAACAGCGGGCTTCTGTGCTTGGTGGACTACGTCTCGGGTGAGGTTCTGCATACTGTTCGCTCGCCGGTCCCCCTTGGAGACGTGATTTACGCATGGGACCGGATCTATCGTCGCCTGCTTGCGTTTCAGATTGCACCAAATGGGGATGACGGCGCATGCCAGTCAGTGATTCGAGGCTGGTATCCGGTTCCGCTCGGCACGCATCTGACGAGGCCATTGCCGCTGAAGGCCCCGCGGAGGGGGCGGGAGGTACCGGTGCTGGTGCGTGTCGTAGGGGATGCTGGAGAACCAATCGCGGGGGCTTCAGTAACTCTTTCAGTATCTGATACCGCTTCAATAGTGCGGCATGCTGCCGGCTCGGATGCGCACGGGGAATCGGTCACCGTGGTGCATTGCAATGCACCAGGATCCATGACATTGGGCGCCAGTGCGACGGTAGAGGATGGGCTATGACAACCCTGACTAGTTCGGCATCCTTCACCATTGGCGATGCAGCTACTGCGACCGAGCAGATCACGATTACGGTGTTGCCGGCGGTTGGCGCAGCGGCTGGCCATGGTCGGCTTGTGCATCCAACACTCGGGACCTACGACTATGCGCGGGCGCCCGATCAGTGGACCAATATGGATGGCGACGCGATCGTCGCACCGACCTGGTCAAGCACCCGCACCCTCGGCGGGGCGTCGAATACGCTTTGGCAGGGCAAGCTGCGCGACGTCGAGGTTGTCGAGCGCTGGAATGCCGATGGCGGCCTGTCAATGACGGTTGACCAGCTGCGCATGCTGGTTGCTCACTGGTCGAATCCGCCCGATCCCGCGGTAGCGCGGGTGAACTGGTATCCCAGCTACGTCAATGCCAACGGCTACGAGGTGGCGTTGGTGTCGCTGACGGTTGGGGGCGGGGATGGCATCTCGCTGAACCATGTGATCTTCAATGAGGCAGGCTACATCAACTTCGACGTTGAATTGCGCCTGCGCATCCTGGGGAAACTGTAATGGACGGACGGTGGTCTCCGGTCGACAAGGACGCGCTGCGCACGGTGGCGCTGATCTTCCACCCGACGGCATCCATCCGTGATGTGCGCACCGGTGCTGCCACCGATGCCATCGATCTGTCGGCCTACGTTTCCGAGACGCTGCGCCAGTCGCCGCGCGAGCTTTCCGCCTCGCTGACCTGGCATCTTGAACTCTATGGCGCAAGCCAACCAAAGGCCGGGCAGATTATCGAGCTGAAGCTGGATGGCCAGATCCTGTGGCTGGGCATCATCGAGTCAGTGAACGACTATCGGATCGAGCGGGGCACGCGCCGGCTCACGCTAACCGCCCGCAGTCCGGATGCGACGCCGGCCTGGCGTGGCGTGCGGCGGGTGACGGATTTCTTCCCGGTGGCGACGCCGCTGACCGAGATTGCGCGACAGATCGGACGGGCACTTGGGCTGAACGATGACGAGATCATCCTTCCCCCATCGCCAGTCACGACGATGCACAGCAATACCCAGCTCGCGGACCTGACCGCCTGGGACATGCTCGAGCAGTTGCTGCTGCCCCTGGGGCTTGCACCGCGCTTCGACGGACTGGGGCGTCTTACGACGCAATCTCGCGAGCTTGGGCGCGCAACGGACATTGTGCTCGATGACGCGCGCATTGTCTCGGTCAGCGGCGGCCGCTCGGTGCCTGCACTGTCAAGCTTGCGGCTCAAGTGGCTGGATCCCCAGCTGACAAAGGTGGCGCAGCAGGACGCCAAGCTGGCCGATGCGACCATCACGGCAGGATTCTTTCAGTTGCATCAGCGCAAGAGCATCACGTTCTCCGATGACGCGACCCAGCGCGCAGAGAATACGCGCCTGGTGGTCAAACAGTCCGCAAACGGCGGGTTGCTGCCCGTCTGCGACGAGGAGTACAAGCAGCTCACGACCACCAGTGGGGAGATCCTGCTGACCACGGTAGCCTGGGCGCCGACCCTGGTCGGGTTGATTCTCGCCATGAAGGTGTACAGCGCGCTGCCGGACATTGCGCCCCCGTTCGGCGGGCCGACGGCGCCGACCGGAAAGATTGTCCACGGTGCGGCCGAGTTGGTGGTGCTGCTGATCATGGCTTCCATTGGCACTGGCATCTATGAGGTCTGGGGCACGCCATACGACTTCGTGCACGGCCGCAACACCACTGAAGCCAAGAACAGCGCTGCCTCGATTTGGACCGAGAACGTCGAGGACATCGAGAATGACCTGATCGTGAATGAGGCCCACGCCCAGACGGTGGCGGTGCGCGAGCTGGTGTACCGAGCGCGCAGCGCGACATCGTGGGGCGCCTCCATAGTCGACGATCTTCGCATCGAGCCAGGCGACATCCTGCAGTTCCCGGACGGTACGCGCTTTTGCGTCACTGACTACACCCGCAACCTGGCACGCAACGCGCCAGCGGTTCTTGAGCTACAGGGGTTCGTCGCATGAGCATCCTCACCAACCTCGTCTCGGCGCAGATCCGTGATGCCAAGGCCGAGATGGACGGCAAGATCCTGACCCGGCCGGCGCTGCTGGTTACGGATGGCCTGAATACCATCTATGCCGTTGACGTCGATATCGGCGAGAAGGATCCGCTGCGCAATGTGCCGATCGCGCGCGGCAACGATGAGCTCCTCTATGCCGACACCGGAAACGCCTGCCGGCTGAGACGATCTGCCACTGGCCAGTATGAGGTGGTTGGCTTCTCGAAAGAGTTTCCCGGTACCTACACGGTGGTCAACGTCAATTTGGCGGACCTGTCGGTGGGCTCCATCGTTGATCTTACGATCGAAGGGCGGCCACTGACCTACGGTGAATTGGCAGCTTTTGGCGGGTACGGGTTGGTGCCCTATGGTGCCTCGGCGATCTTCCGGGGCGGCGTTCTTCAGGAGATTCGCTAAGTGAGCATCGAACTCGCACAACTGGTTCCCGGCGATACCAATTACATCGGCAAGCACAACAGCAACTACGCGATCATCAAGGGCGCGGTCGACGCGCTGCAGGGGGCTACGCAGGGGGGTGCTTCGAGTGCCGCGACCGCGGTCACTGCCTTCGAGGGCATGTTCGGCTCCGTAGCCTTGATCGGCTATGGAAGCTTTGCCGCGTCGACTAGTGGCACGAACCTGACCTTGCAGCCCGGCTACACCTGGCGGAACTCGCTCTCGAAGGTGCTCCAACTGGTAGCCGCGGCTACGCTTGACTTCACCGGAAAGTCGGCCGCGACCTATTACATCGAGGTGGATGCCGGCGGGCAGCCGAACGTGGTTGAAACGTCGGCGGAACCGATCTTCTCTGTGGTCTGGACGGGATCTGCCTTCGGCGCCATCACACGCGTCGCGCCGACCTTCCCGAGCGCAACTGACTTCCTTGCTGCGCTGACCAGCGCGGCCCTCGGCACGACTTATGGCTCCCTTGATGAGCGATTTGAGGCTGGCGAGGCGAAGGCGGTGCTTGGGGAACTTGCTCGCGCCTTCCAAACAGGCCGGCTCAGTATGAGTGTCGCCGGTGGTGCTGACGTAACGCTGACCGCGACCGAGGCCAACAACCTGGTGCTCAATTTCACCGGGGCGTTGATAGAGAACATCAACGTCATCGTGCCGATTGGCACCAATCCTCGGGCGTGGATCGTCACGAACAACACCTCTGGCGCTTACACGCTGACCGTGAAAGGTGCGACCGGCACCGGAGTGGCGGTGGCGCAGGGTGGGGTGGCACACCTATATCAGGATGGCACCAATGTGAAGGCGGCGGCCAACATCGGCGCGACGGCATTCACCGGCTTGGGCGACGTGCCGTCGAGCTACACGGGCAAGGCCTTGAAATCGGTGCGGGTTAAATCCGACGAGACCGGCCTCGAGTTCTACGATCCGCCCTACGACGTGGGCGGAACCTACAACGGCGCGCCGGCGGCAAGCGCGGTGCTCGTGCGCTTGCCATTCCCGCGCCAGGTCATTTTCCCTGCGGGCCTCACAAACAGCCGGGGCACTGCGGGCACGGCCGCTACGGCCCAGACGGACTTCGATATCCAGAAGAACGGCGCATCCGTGGGAACAATGCGCTTCGCAGCGAGCGCCATGACCCCGACTTTCATCATGGCGTCGCAGACGACCTTCGCTGCCGGCGACATCCTTAGGGTGGTAGCACCAGCAACACCTGACGCGACGCTGGCCGACATCGGCTTTTCGCTGGCAGGAACACGGTAAGGGGATTGGATATGACGCTACTGTTCATCGACAGCTTCGACCACTACGCAACGGCCGATATCACCAAGAAGTGGACTTCGAATTCAGGCACTACATCCATCAGCGCCAGCGGCGGGCGACGTGGTGGAGGAGCGGCATCTTTGGACCCTGGCGCAAGTTTGAGCAAGGCGGTGCCGGCTGCGTCGGCCTTCGTGGTGGGGGCGGCCTTCAATTTTGCGGGATATGGCGCTAGCTCGAACGGCATTCTCATGCGTCTTTACGACGCGGGTGCTGCACAGTGCGAACTCCGCATGAATCCTGATGGCACGCTGTCTGTCACGCGCAACGGGGCTGCGGTGACAGGCGGCACGTCAGCTAGTCCGCTTCCATTGAACGTTTATAACTATATCGAGTGGAAGATCACGATTGCGGACTCAATCGCGGCCAACTCCTGCAAGGTGCGCGTGAACGGGGTTGACTGGATTACGGTTGCGACAGGCCAAGACCTGAAGGCCACTGCGAACGCTTCAGCCAATCAAGTCAACATCGGCGCTCCAGTAAGCGGAGGGGGTTTTAGTCTAGACGACCTTTACATCTGCAATCAAAGTGGGTCGGCAAACAATGACTTTCTCGGGGACGTGCGGATCGACGCGGTGTACCCGACCTCTGATGGTGCCAATACCGGCATGACCCCCAGCACGGGCACCACCCACTATTCGTTGGTCGATGACGCCACGCCGAACACCACGGATTACGTGGAGAGCAGCATTGCCGGACAGAAGGACACCTATGGTATGGGCGATATCACGCACACACCGGTGTCGATCTTTGGCACCCAGATCAACATCGCAGCACTTAAGGATGATGCGGGTGCGCGGTCGATCAAGGCAGTAACGCGATCCGGCGGAACGGACTACAGCGGCTCATCTCAGGCATTGGGGACTGGTCAGCTCTACTACAGCGAAATCCGCGAGACGGATCCAGCCACTAGCGCCGCGTGGACCAAGACCAACTTGAACGCAGCCGAGTTCGGGGCGGAGTGCGTGTAAATGACGGTCGCCCGCAACTCGCAGACCGTAGTCGAGGTCATCTCAAACGCCAGCCCAAATGGGCGGGTGAGTCAGGAAGTCGTCGAGGTGCTGTCGAACGCCAATCCGAAAGGGCGCATATCGCAGGTTGTGGTCGAGGTCATTTCGTTGTCGCCAGCGGTATCTGTGGTGCAGCAACCGGTAGTGATGATTTGCACATGAAAAGCGAATGAAGTACCGCCCACGGGCGGCTTAGACGGGGATCAACACCATGAACGAAGAGAACTTTCAGGCGTTGGTGGCACGGGTCGACACGATCGAGTCAGAGCTGAAGCTCAACACGGAGGCAACCGCCCGAGTCGAGTCGAACACCGCCGACATTGTCGAGGCGTTCCAGGCGGCGGCCGGTGCGTTCAAGGCGCTGAACTGGATCGGCAAGGCCGTGCGGCCGGTCGGGTATATCGCCGCGGCGGTGTCGGGCATCGTGGCCGCCTGGTCGACGGTCAAGGGGGTCTGGAAATGAACCCCGCGCTGCGCAACCGGCTGGTGGCTGTCGTCGGGGTGGTGGCCGCTGCCGTCCTGATGAAGGTAGTGCCAGCGAACGAGGGCACCGTTTACAAGACCTACCGCGACATTGGCGGCGTGCTTACCTACTGCACCGGCGCGACGGAAGACGCGATCTGGGGCAAGACATACACGCCGAACGAGTGCGCCGCCAAATTGGACGCCGACCTCGCGCGGCATGCCGAGGGCGTAATGGGGTGCGTGCACGTGCCGCTGACCGATGGGCAGAAGGTGGCGTTCGTCGATACCGCCTACAACATCGGCGTGGAGGCGTTCTGCGGCAGCAGCATGGCACGCAAGGCGAACGCGGGCGATATGGCCGGCGCGTGTGCGGCGCTGTCACTCTGGGTCAACGTCAAAGGCAAGGTGGTGCGTGGGCTCGTGGCGCGGCGCCAGATCGCGCGCGCATATTGCGAGGGGAGGATGGCAGTATGAGCGCGCTATCCAGGGTATTGCGCGAGCCCTCGCCGGGTTTGCTTTCCTTCTGGTGTCCGGGCTGCGGGCAGTCGCACGAGATCCAGCATGGGGCCGGGCCCGGGCCACGCTGGGGCTGGAATGGCGATGTCGATCGACCCACCTTCACGCCGTCGGTACTGGTGCGCTCTGGTCACTACGTGCAAGGGTACGACGGACGCGGGTGTTGGTGCGACCTCAATGCCGAGATGAAGGCCAACGGTGAGGATCCGAGTGGCTTCAATTGTGAGGTCTGCCACACGTTCGTGACGGACGGCCAGATCCAATACCTGGGTGATTGCACGCACACCTTGGCAGGCCAGACGGTGCCGATGGTCGGTTTCCCGGAGGGCTGGGGATGTTGATGCCGATGAGGATCCCGTGGCGCGCAGTCGGCGTCGGCCTGCTGGCCGCAGCGCTGCTCGCCGCCGGCTGGGTCGCCAACGGCTGGCGCTTGGGTGGCGAGATTGAGCATATGAAGACCGAACGGGAGAGGGCAGCCAAGTCGGCCGCCCTCGACCAGGTCAAGGCCGTCGACGCCGCACGCCTGGAGGAACAACGCCGCACGGCGGCGCAAACGGAGGTTGCTAATGCCGCAACGAAGGAACTTGAGGCTGCGCGTAACGACGCTCGCAGTGCTGGCGACGCTGCTAACAGGCTGCGCGCCCGCGTTGCCGACCTACTCGCAGCGGGCAGAGCCGGCCAGAATCCCGCCGCTGCCGGCGCAGGCCAGACAGCCTTCGATCCCATCGGAATGCTTGCCGACGTGCTTGAAAGGGCTGACCGCCGCGCGGGAATCCTGGCTGAATACGCAGACACCGCCCGTATCGCCGGCCAAGCCTGCGAGCGGTCATACGATGCCCTGACTGGTGGGGTGAGGCCGGGAGAGGGATCATGAAGCGCTACCTCTGGAACTTGCTCATCTCACTGGACCAGCTCGCCAACACCATCCTGGCCGGTAGCCCAGACGAGACGATCTCAAGCCGGGCCGGCAAGGCCATGCAGCAGGGGAGGAGATGGGGCTGCATCCTCTGCAAATTCCTGAGTTGGTTCGAGCGCGATCACTGCGCAAGGTCCATTGAGGCGGACGAGGGTGACGACGCGGCAGTGAGCGCCGAATAGAAAAAGCCCTCGGCCAGGGTAAGCGTGGGCTTGAAGTGGAGGCGCGCATGTCGCAGTCGCGCGCTTTCTTGCATCCCTCGAAATAGGGGGGGGCTATAGGGGCAACTGACCTTCAACGCTTGCCGGTGGCTCCTTGGGGCGGCGCACGATGGGCGCCGGCTCTGCCGCCATCTGGTCAGATGGGTATAGCGTCATGAAGCTGCGAGCTACCTCCGGCTCGCGGCAGTCCAGCCAGTCGCCCCACTGGTGCCGCGGCACGATCACTACGGATCGCTTTTCCTTGCCCGGAGCATGCATCCGGCTCATCACCGGGTGCTTATCGGCATTCACCGTCAGCATGGTGAACGAATAGGTGCCATCTGGCCAGTCCCTCCACAGGCCGGCGATCCCAAACGCCGGCTCGTCGGGCAGCCTGATCCGGTACCGCGTCGACTTGGGCCCGGCCTCATAGTTCGGCTCATATACGGCCGTGGCCGGCACCAAGCACAGCTGCCCCTTCTTCCATGGCCCGCTGAAGCTACGCTTCTCGCCGACTGTCTCCGACCTCGCATTCATCGTGTCGAATGGCCGGACGCCCTGAGGAATGCGCGAGCGCGGTACGAACCCGAAGGTGGCCAGGACGCTGTCCCGCCGGCCGTCGCCATTGGCGCGCACGATCGGCGCCGCATAGTCCGGCCAAGTCTCGGGCTTCCACTCGGCCGGCGGCGGCTCGACCCCAAAGACATCCCGCAGAAGCTGGCGCTGCACTGGAGCGTAATTCGTGCACATCCTAGTCTCCTATCCCTTGGGCTGGTGCCGGTCCTTCCGCTCGCTGGCCTTAGCCGCGCGCTGCTGCTCGGCTTCGTGTTCTTCCATCCACCGCTGGGCGCCCTGCAGATACGGCTCGTTCTTGAGTTCGTCGCGCAGGTGCCACAGAACCATATCGCGGGTCGAGCCGCCGAGGTAGCCCTGGGTAGGAAAAAACGTTTGGAATTGCCAGGCGCGCCGGACGATGTTCTGCAGGCGCTTCACCTCCCAAAGTAGGGCATGCACCTCGGGAGATCTATTTCTGGCCCACATATCCCGCAGCTCGTCGTCGTCCAGCGGGGGCCTGAGCAGGTCAGAGTAGGGGTCGTTGATCATGGTCGCATACTGTATGGATATACAGTATAGGCGTCTAGCGCCGCGGTGGGAATATGCAGTTCTGGTATCAAGTTTCTTTGGAACTTGGTAAAATCGCCCTAGGCACAGAGCGGGTGGCAGGGTTGGTCGGTTTCCAAAGAAACACGATAAGTCAATGATTACATTGAACTTTGAACAAGGATTGTGATTCCTGTCGTCGTGGGTTCGAGTCCCATCAGCCACCCCAAAGCATTTTCCAGAACGGCGCCTCTCGAGGGCGCCGTTTTGCATTCCCCGGGGGTGGTATGTCTGTTCGAGCGGCAGTGGTTGGCGTAGCGATGGCAGCCATGGTGGCAGGGTGTGCCACCGGTACTTCTGAAAAGGACATTCGCGCGCGTGCGCCTATGCGCTTGTTCACGCCCGCCCAGATGGGTGATGTTGCGAAATGCCTGCGCAACAATCTGGGCGATGACGCCGCGGTCGTCAACTATCCGGCGAAGAGCCAGACTGAGATCCGCATCGGCCAGACCACGTCTGGCGGTGAATACCAATACGCCTATCTGATTTCGCTGACGGCGAAGCCGGATGGTACGGCGCTGGAGCTGCGCAAGAGCGATACGTGGTTCCCGCAGCTGACGCCGACGGAGCTGGAAGCCGAAGCCAAGGCGTGTGCGCCGCGTAGCTGAGGGCGGGGGCCGCAGCTGCGCGGATAAAGCCGGCAGATTTCAAGCGGCCAGCTTTTCGGCGGTTTCGAGTTCAAGCATGCGGCAGATCGCCGCCATGCTGCCGACCATGGTGCGGCGCTGCGTACCCTGGTAGACGCGTACGCCCTTGCTCTGGCGGAATGGCACGGGCTTGACCGGGCGACGGGCGGCGACTTGGTGGATTTGCGGCATGGTGGCACCTCTTTTAGGCAAAGCGGGGTCAACACCCGGCAAGCCGGGTGGCGTCTGCAAAGCAATGGAAGCGGGTGGGCGCGCGCAGGCTGGCGGCCTGCGGTGCCCGGCTAGAAGCCGGAAGATCGGATCAGTCCGACGGCGATGCCTTCCAGCGAGAACTCCTCGCCAGGCTCCACGATGATGTTGGTGAAGTCCGGGTTTTCTGCGATCAGTTCGATATGGCCACCGCGCCGCTGCAGGCGTTTGACGGTGACGTCATCACCCAGGCGCGCCACCACGATCTTGCCGTTGGCGGCTTCGCTGGCGCGGCGCACTGCCAGCAGGTCGCCATCGAGGATGCCGGCATCGCGCATGCTCAGGCCGCGCACGCGCAGCAGGTAATCGGGGCGTTCGTCGAAGACCGAGGCGTCGACCTGGTACTGGCGGTCGATATGCTCGGCGGCGAGTATCGGGCTGCCGGCAGCAACGCGACCCACCAGCGGCAGCGTCAGCTGCATCACGCCGGCCATTGGCAACGAAAACTGGTCGGGCATTTCCGAATCGCTGCGAGCCACTTTCAGGCGGATGCCACGTGAGGCGCCCGGCGTCAGTTCGATCACGCCCTTGCGTGCCAGCGCCCTCAGGTGTTCTTCCGCGGCATTGGGCGAGGAGAAGCCGAACTCTGCAGCGATTTCGGCGCGCGTGGGCGGAAAGCCGGTATGGCGGATCGTGTTGCGGATCAGGTCGAAAATCTGCTGCTGCCGGGGTGTCAGGGTCGCCATGGGATCGCCGTTCCGTGCAGGGCCGCGGGGATTACGGGTAAGGGATCGGCCGATCCTTTATCCTGCATCCGGCTGGCCAGGCACTGTATGTTTAAACAGTATGCTGTGATTTTATACAGTATCGACCTGAGCGCAAGCAGAATTTTTTGGGGCGTGTCGCATGGGCGGAATGTGGATCGCCAGCGCGGGCCGGCGGCGAGGCGGGGCGCGCCCGTTACAATCGACATTCCTGCTTCCACACTTTCCTTGCACGCCCCCATGACCCAATTGCCTCGCATCGTCGTACTGGCCACCGGCGGCACCATTGCTGGCGCGGCCGGCAACTCCGCCAGCAGCGCGCGCTACCAGGCGGCGACTGTGCCGGTGTCGTCGTTGCTGGCAGCGGTGCCCGCGCTGCAGTCGGCGGCTCGCATCGAAGCCGAGCAGGTGGCCCAGGTCGACAGCAAGGACATGACCTTCACGCTCTGGCAAACGCTGGCGGCGCGGGTTGAGCACTGGTCCGCGCAGCCCGACGTGGCCGGCATCGTGATCACGCACGGCACCGATACGCTGGAAGAAACCGCGATGGCGCTGCACCTGACGCAATCGTGTCCGGTGCCGGTGGTGATGACGGCGGCAATGCGGCCGTCGACGTCGCTGTCGGCCGATGGCCCGCTGAACCTGCTGGATGCGGTGCGCGTGGCCGCCCATCCCGATGCGCGCGGCAAGGGTGTGCTGGTGGTGCTGAACCAGCAGATCCACGCTGCGCGGGATGTGGCCAAGGCTCACACGTCGGCGGTGGACGCCTTTGTCTCGGCCTGCGGGCCGCTGGGTTTCGTGCAGGACGACTACGTGCGCTTCGCCCGCGCGCCACGCGCGGCCTGGGTGATCGGGCCGATGCCGGCGGCGTGGCCGATGGTGGAGATCGTGGCGAGCTACGCGCAGCCGGGCAGGGTGGCAGTGGATGCGCTGGTCCGCGCGGGTGTTGCCGGGCTGGTGGTGGCTGCCGCCGGCAATGGCTCGGTGCATGAGGTGCTGGCCGAGGCGCTGGCCGATGCCGCTGCCGCGGGCGTGGCCGTGGTGCGCAGTTCCCGCACCGGGGCCGGCCATGTGGCGATTCCGCCCCAACTCAGCCCGACGGATGGGGCTTTTGTTTCCGCAACGGACCTCAATCCCTATAAGGCGCGCGTGCTGCTGGCCCTGGCGCTGGCAGCCGATGCGGGGCTGGCGCGGGATCCGGCAAGGCTGCAGGCCGTGTTTGCCAACGCCTGATTTGCCTATGTAAACAGCGGCTTGCGCGCTTGCTGCTATGCGCGCTATAATTTAAGGCTATTCAACCTTGCCACACCGGACTCGTGACGCCCGGGTGGCTAATCCAAAAGGAGCGTCAATGCGTCATTACGAAATCGTCTTCATCGTCCACCCGGACCAGAGCGAACAAGTGCCGGCCATGATCGAGCGCTACAAGCAGCTCGTGACCTCGCAGAACGGCAACGTTCACCGCGTGGAAGACTGGGGCCGTCGCCAGATGGCTTACATGATCCAGAAGCTGGCCAAGGCTCACTACGTTTGCCTGAACATCGAATGCGGCAAGGAAACGCTGGCTGAACTGGAACACGCGTTCAAGTTCAACGACGCCGTCCTGCGCCACCTGATCGTGCAGACCAAGAAGGCCGAGACCGCACCTTCGCCGATGATGAAGGAAGTGCAGCGCGAAGAAGCCCGCAAGGCCGCGCAAACGACCACCGAAGGCCAGGCCGCCTGAGTGCGGACTGCGGTGCGCGCCATGGCTGACAGCGTCGGCCACGGCAGCATGGCTTGCAACCAGCAAGAGGCCCCGCGTTGAACCAGCTTCGGCTTGCCGCCACCCTGGCGGAACGCGATGCCCTGCGCTATACCCCGGCCGGGGTCCCCGTCGTGAACTGCATACTGCAGTACAGCGGCGAGGCCGTCGAGGCGCAAACGCCGCGGCAGGTCGAGTTTGCAATCGCAGCGATGGGGATCGGACAGGTTGGCCAGCGTCTGGAGCGGTTACCGCTCGGCACGCTGCTCGACTGCGAAGGATTCCTGGCCCGCAGGCACCGCAACAGCAAGGCTCTCGTCTTTCACATCACTGGATGTAAAGCATTCGAAAAGGATTGAATCATGGCATTCGTCAAACGTGACAACAAGAACAAGAAGCGCTTCCAGCAACAGAACCCGCTGTTCAAGCGCAAGCGCTTCTGCCGCTTCACCGTGGCTGGCGTGGAACAGATCGACTACAAGGATCTGGACACCCTGAAGGACTTCATCGGCGACAACGGCAAGATCACGCCGGCCCGCCTGACCGGTACCAAGGCTCACTATCAGCGTCAGCTGGATACGGCCATCAAGCGTGCGCGTTTCCTCGCGCTGATGCCGTACACCGACCTGCACAAGAACTGATCAGGCCCTAGGTCCGTTAAGGAGAGAATACGATGCAAATTATTCTGCTGGAAAAAGTCATCAACCTGGGCAACCTGGGTGACATCGTCAAGGTGAAGGACGGTTACGCCCGTAACTTCCTGATCCCGGGCAAGAAGGCCCGCCGCGCTACGCAAACCGCGATCGCCGAATTCGAAGTCAAGCGCGCCGAGCTGGAAAAGGCCGCTGCCGAGAAGCTGGCCGCCGCGCAAGCCGAAGGCGAGAAGCTGAACGGCCTGAGCGTCCAGATCAGCCAGAAGTCGGGCGTGGACGGCCGCCTGTTCGGTTCCGTGACCAACGCCGACATCGCTGAAGCCCTGGCTGCCCAAGGCTTCAAGCTGGAAAAGGCCCAGGTTCGCATGCCGAACGGCCCGCTGAAGATGGTGGGCGACCACCCGGTCAGCGTTGCGCTGCACACGGACGTCGTGGTCGACGTGACCGTGTCGGTTGTGGGCGAGAGCGTCTAAGGACGTGCCGCCTTGCCGGCGCGCTGCGCCGGCTGAAGCACCGCAAGCACTGCAAGCAAGAAAGGCAGGAGCCCAGGCTCCTGCCTTTTTTGTTGCCCGCTTGTCTTTGCAGGCCCCATCGCCAAATGTACGGCGAAGTGCGTCCACCCGCCGGTATAATCCCTCCCCATGAACGCGCCTGTCGCCGACCCCCAACTCGAGAACCTCAAGGTCCCGCCGCATTCCATCGAAGCCGAGCAATCGGTGCTGGGTGGCCTGCTGCTGGACAACGCCGCCTGGGACCGCATTGCGGACTTCATTTCCGAGGCGGATTTCTACCGTTTTGACCACCGGATGATCTTCCAGAGCATCGCCCGGTTGATCTCGGCCACCAAGCCGGCCGACGTGATCACGGTCTATGAAATGCTGCAGGTGGCCGGCAAGGCCGAGGAGGTGGGCGGGCTCGCCTACCTGAACTCGCTGGCGCAGAACACGCCCAGCGCGGCCAATATCCGCCGCTACGCGGAGATCGTGCGTGAGCGCTCGGTGCTGCGCAAGCTGGTGACGGCGGCCGACGATATCGCCTCGGCTGCGTTCGCGCCCAAGGGCCGCGAGGTGCGCGAGCTGCTGGATGAGGCCGAGTCCAAGGTCTTTGCGATTGCCGAGGAAGGCTCGCGCGGCCAGAAGGGCTTCCAGGAAATCCAGCCGCTGCTGACCCAGGTGGTCGAGCGCATCGACGAGCTGTACCACCGCGATTCCACCACCGACGTCACCGGCGTTCCGACCGGCTTCATTGACCTGGACAAGATGACCAGCGGCATGCAGCCGGGCGACCTGGTCATCGTGGCCGGCCGCCCGTCGATGGGCAAGACGGCGTTCTCGCTGAACATCGGCGAGCACGTGGCGGTGGAGCAGGGCTTGCCGGTGGCAGTGTTCTCGATGGAAATGGCGGGCACCCAGCTGGCCATGCGTATGCTCGGCTCGGTCGGCCGCCTCGACCAGCATCGGCTGCGCACGGGCCGCCTGCTGGATGAAGACTGGCCGCGGCTGACGCATGCGATCCAGCGCATGAACGACACCCAGCTGTTCATCGACGAAACCCCGGCGCTGAACCCGATGGAGCTGCGTGCCCGTTCGCGGCGCCTGGCGCGCCAGTGCGGGCAGCTTGGCCTGATCATCATCGATTACCTCCAGCTGATGTCAGGCTCGGGCGGCGGCGAGAACCGCGCCACGGAAATTTCCGAAATCTCCCGTTCGCTCAAGGGCCTGGCCAAGGAACTCAACTGTCCGGTGATTGCACTGTCGCAGCTGAATCGAAGCCTGGAACAGCGTCCCAACAAGCGTCCGGTGATGTCCGACCTGCGCGAATCCGGCGCTATCGAACAGGATGCCGACGTGATCCTGTTCATCTACCGCGACGAAGTCTATAACGCGGACTCACAGGACAAGGGCACGGCCGAAATCATTATCGGCAAGCAGCGTAACGGCCCGATCGGCACGGTGCGCCTGACCTTCCTGGGCCAGTTCACGAAGTTCGACAACTTCAGCGGCGGCCCGGCTTTCTTCGACAACGATACCTGACGAAGTCAAGCCAGCCTGCAATCGTCTGTGCGGCGCCGTCTTGTTTGCGCCAAATTCGCGGGCAATGTCCCTGTAACCCTGTAAAATATTGCGCTTTGATGACAGTCGCCACCCGCGACTGTCATGCAACGCGTCCGCTCAATCCTGCAACACAATCAGCAGCGTCACCACGCTGCCACAAGGAACATTCCATGTTCGGCCGATTCATGCCCACGGAGGGCAAGTTCTTCGAATATTTCAACCAGCATGCCGACTGCGCGGTGACCGCCGCCCATGAGCTCCAGGCACTGGTTAACGACTTGCCCAACGCCGAGGCCCATGCGCGCCGCGTCCAGGCCACCGAAAAGAAGGCCGACCGGATCACGCACGACACCATCGACCTGCTGCACAAGACCTTCATCACGCCGCTGGACCGCGACGAAATCCACAAGCTCATCACGACCATGGACGACATCCTGGACCTGATGGAAGACGTGGCCGAGACCATCTCGCTGTATGACGTGACCAACCTGACCGACGAGGCGCTGCGCCTGGCGGCCATCTGCGTGCAGTGCTGCGACCAGGTCAAGATCGCGGTGGGCCTGCTCGAGGACATGGGCAACGCCAGCACCATCCTGAAGACCGCCCAGCAGATCGACCAGCTTGAGTCTGAAGCCGACCGCGTGATGCGCTCGGCGATGTCCAAGCTGTTCCGCGACGAGACCGACGTCAAGCGCCTGATCAAGCTGAAGGCCATCTACGAACAGCTCGAGACGATCACCGACAAGTGCGAGGACGTCGCCAACATCATCGAAGGCATCGTTCTGGAAAACGCCTGAGGCGGCAATCGGCATGCAGACCATACAAATGAGCCTGTGGGTGATCGCCTTGCTGGTGGCGCTCGCGCTGCTGTTCGACTTCATGAACGGCTTCCACGACGCGGCCAACTCGATCGCCACGGTGGTGTCCACCGGCGTGCTCAAGCCGCACCACGCGGTGGCAATGGCGGCGATGTGCAACGTCGTCGCAATCTTTGTCTTTCACCTGAAGGTGGCGGCCACGGTTGGGACCGGCACCATCGACGTCAATATCGTCGACCACTACGTGATATTCGGGGCCCTGGTCGGGGCCATCGCCTGGAACGTCATCACCTGGTACTACGGCATCCCGTCGTCGTCGTCGCACGCGCTGATCGGCGGGCTGGTGGGCGCGGCGGTGGCCAAGGCCGGCACCGGCGCGCTGGTGGGCAGCGGCCTGCTGAAGACCGTGGCGTTCATCCTGGTCTCGCCGTTGCTGGGCTTCCTGCTCGGTTCGCTGATGATGGTGATGGTTGGCTGGACCTTCTTCCGCACGCCGCCGTCGCGGGTGGACCGCTGGTTCCGCCGGCTGCAGCTGGTCTCGGCCTCGCTGTACAGCCTGGGCCACGGCGGCAATGACGCGCAGAAGACCATCGGCATCATCTGGATGCTGCTGATCGCCAGCGGCCATGTGGTGGCCGGCGGCCAGNGGCGGGCGGCCAGCCGCCGACCTGGGTGATCGTCAGCTGCTACGTGGCCATCGGCATGGGCACGCTGTTCGGGGGCTGGCGGATCGTGCGCACCATGGGCCAGAAGATCACCAAGCTCAAGCCGGTCGGCGGCTTCTGCGCCGAGACGGGCGGGGCGATTACGCTGTTCTTTGCCTCGGCGCTGGGCGTGCCGGTATCGACCACGCATACCATCACCGGCGCCATCGTCGGCGTCGGCTCGGCGCAGAAGATGTCGGCGGTGCGTTGGGGCGTGGCCGGCAATATCGTCTGGGCCTGGGTGCTGACGATCCCGGCGTCGGCCTTCATGGCGGCGATCGCATGGTGGATCGGGCGGCATATCCTGTAAGGCAGGGGCCGCCGTACCAACAAAAAGCCAGGCTGATGCCTGGCTTTTTGTTTGGGCGCTTCACTGGTTGGCGAAGGCCGCGATGGGATCGTCGCCGACCGGAAGCGGTGCCGGGGCCGGCGCGGGCTCAGGCAGCGGTGGCGCGGCAGGGGGTGCCACCGGCGCTGGCGGCTGGTTGGCCGCTGCAACCACGCGGCGCGCGCCGTTGTAGCGCGAGGCCCAGTAAGGCTTGCCCATGTCCTCCAGCCGGACCGTGCCGCCGGACGACGGCGCATGGACAAAGCGGTTCTGTCCGACGTAGATGCCCACGTGCGAATTGGCGCGGCCGGTGGTGTTGAAGAACACCAGGTCGCCGGATGCCACTTCGCTGCGGTCCAGCGAGCTGCCGCGGACGCCCATCGCCTCGGTCGTGCGCGGCAGGTTCACATTGGCCGCGCGCGACACCACGTAGCGCACCAGCCCGCTGCAGTCGAAGCCGGAGTCCGGCGTATTGCCGCCGTAGCGATAGGGTGTGCCGACCAGGGACATCGCCTGGATCGAAATCTCTTCCAGTCCGGCGCTGGGATCGATCATGGGCTTGCCCGGCGTGCGCGGCAGGCCGGCGTGGCGGGAGGGCGGGGAACTGGCGCAGGCCGCCAGCAACAGGGCGGTGGCGCAGAGCAGCGGCAGCCGGACCTGGACAAGCAGGCCCTGCGCACGCAATGGATGGGAAGAGATTCGGGTACGGCGCAATGGCATCCTGGGTTTCCGGTCGCCGGCCTGCCGGCGCACCGGAAGCCTTGCCGCTACCAGCGTAGCTGGGCGTTGCGCGTACCGGTGCTGACCTTGATGGACTTGGCCTGGCCCTTGTAACTGGCCTCGATATTGTAGCTGCCTTCGGGCGCACGTATCAGGCAGCGCGGGCCGGCGGCGAGGAAGCTGGCGACTTCCTGCTCGTCGCGCACCAGCCTGACCGCCACGTCCGACAGGAATTCACCGTTCGCACCCTGGGTGAACAGGATGCCCATGTTGAAGTCCTTTTCCTTCGCGGCCAGCGCCTGGCGCTCGTCCTCGGCGACACCGCCGCAGACGTAGCTGACCGGGCCCATGGTGCGGATCACCATTTCTTCGGCGGCGGCATGGGCCGGGCGCCAGCTGGCGGCCAGCGCGATGCCGGCGGCTGCCAGCATGGCCAGCGCAAGGCGCCGCCTGTGCTGGCTGCGGGCGACGGCAGGCGCATGCCTGCCGGGCAGATGCTGGGTATTCATCGACGCCTCCAGTGGGGATGCGGGGCAACGGCAAACATGGGCCATCATAGCCCCAAAGTGCTTGCCGTTGACGACGGCGCTCAGGTACTGCGGGCGCGCCCCCCCACCGGCAGGGCGCGCCCCAGGCTGCCAGTGTCAGAGCACGTCGCCGGCGTGATCGGCCAGGCGCGAGCGTTCGCCGCGCGCCAGCGTGATATGGCCGCTGTGGCTCCAGCCCTTGAAGCGGTCGACCACGTAGGTCAGGCCCGACGAACCCTCGGTCAGGTACGGCGTGTCGATCTGCGCGATATTGCCCAGGCAGATGATCTTGGTACCCGGGCCGGCGCGCGTCACCAGCGTCTTCATCTGCTTGGGCGTCAGGTTCTGCGCCTCGTCGATGATGACGAACTTGTTGACGAAGGTGCGCCCCCGCATGAAGTTCATGCTCTTGACCTTGATGCGCGACCGGATCAGCTCCTGCGTGGCGGCGCGGCCCCAGTCGCCGGCGCTGTCGTCGCTCTTCTGCAGCACCTCGAGGTTGTCGTCGAACGCGCCCATCCAGGGCTGCATCTTCTCTTCCTCGGTGCCGGGCAGGAAGCCGATGTCTTCGCCCACCGGCACCGTGGCGCGCGTGACGATGATCTCGTTGTACTGCTTCTGGTCCAGCACCTGTTCCAGGCCGGCCGCCAGCGCCAGCAGGGTCTTGCCGGTACCGGCCTGCCCAAGCAGCGTGACGAAGTCGATGTCCGGGTTCATCAGCAGGTTGAGCGCGAAGTTCTGCTCGCGGTTGCGGGCGGTCACGCTCCACACATTGTTCTTGTGGTGTGTGTAGTCCTTGAGCGTCTGCAGCAGCGCGGTCTTGCCGTTGATCTCCTTGACCTGCGCGTACAGCGGCAGGCTGCCGTCGACCGGTTCCAGGTAGACGAACTGGTTGACCAGGAACGACGGCACCAGCGGGCCGGTGAGCCGGTAGAACATGGCGCCGGACTTCGGGTCCTGCCAGCTTTCCACGCCCTTGCCGTGCCTGGTCCAGAAGTCGCCGGGCAGCTGCAGCACGCCGGCGTAGAGCAGGTCCTTGTCTTCCAGGACCTGGTCGTTGAAGTAGTCTTCGGCCGGCAGGCCCAGCGCGCGCGCCTTGATGCGCATGTTGATGTCTTTCGACACCAGCACGACCTGGCGCTCGGGGTACTGCTGCTGCAGCGCGCTGACCACGCCCAGGATCTGGTTGTCGGCCTTGCCCTGCGGCAGGCCTTCAGGCAGCTTGATGTCGTTCAGGCGCGTCTGGAAGAACAGCTTGCCCTGCGCGTCGCGGTTGCCCAGCTTGGCCAGCGGCAGGCCTTCGTCGAGCACGCCGTCGGTGCCGCCCACCAGCGAATCGAGCGTGCGGCTGACCATGCGCGCGTTGCGCGCGACTTCGCTCATGCCCTTCTTGTGGTTGTCCAGCTCTTCGAGCGTCATCATCGGCAGATAGATGTCGTGTTCCTCGAAGCGGAACAGCGAGGCCGGGTCGTGCATCAGCACGTTGGTGTCGAGCACGAACAGCTTGCTCGGGCCTTCGGACTTGCGGGCGCGGCGCGTGGGGCCGGTGGACGGCTTGACCAGGCTGACCGGTGCGGCATTGACGGCAGGCGTCGATACGGCCGGGGTCTCTGTGCTGCGGGCGCGGGTGCCACCGGTGGCGCGGGCCTGGACCTCAGGCACCTCGGTGTCGCCGGTTTCCAGCAATGCCACGCGCTCGAGCGCCGGCACAGGTTTCTTGCCCTGTGTGGCGGCTTTGGCCTTGGGCACCGCGGAGACCGGAGCAAACTCGCTCGGATCCAGCAATTGGGCAGGCTTGGCGGGCATGGTAGGCAGCGGCATGCTTGGCTTTCCTTTCAGGGGGACAAGAAGGGGGCGAGGGTGTCCGTGCCGCGACGCCGCGATACGTCGGAGACGGCGTGGCGGCCGATGGCCGGGGCATGCATGCGCGAGGCTCCCGGCGCGGACAGGCATGAGGACAGACGCGGTTGCAAACAAAAAAGCCGCCATGCCTGCATAACAGGANCTGCATAACAGGATTGGCGGCTCTTTTGCGGACTGCCGACACGGCAGGTCCGCTACCGGCCTGTGGCGCGAATCGCCTGGGCCGGGGAGTCGAAACAGCGTGGCATCCGGAATCTGAACTCATTACGGGCCAATGTATCCGAAGGTTTTGGGTTTGGCAATTGGGTTTGCCAACGGCTTGTTGCGACACAGCACGGCCGGGCTGGCGTCCGTGTCGTGGCAAGGCCGATACCGACGCGATACCTCAGAGCCCGCGCACGATTTCCAGGACTTCGTCAACATGGTTCGGCACCTTGATGCCGCGCAGTTCGTGGCGCAGGATGCCCTTGCCGTCGATGATGAAGGTGCTGCGCTCGATGCCCCGGTGCTCCTTGCCATAGAGCTTTTTCATCTTGATGACATCGAACAGCGTGCACACGGCTTCGTCGGCGTCGGAGATCAGCTCGAAGGGCAGCTCAAGCTTGGCCTTGAAGTTCTCGTGCGAGCGGATGCTGTCGCGCGAGATGCCGAACACCTGCACGCCGGCTTTCTGGAAATCCTCATACTGGTCGCGGAAGTTCATGGCCTCCGTGGTGCAACCCGGCGTGTTGTCCTTCGGGTAGAAGTACAGCACCACCGTCTTGCCGCGGTAGTCGGCAAGGCGGAAGGTGGCGTCGCCGGTCATCGGCGCGCTGAAGTCGGGTACGGCCTTGTTCAGACTGACGGTCATGCTTGTGGCTCCTGGGGGAGGGGCAGGGGATCGGAAGAATCGGGTGAGGGGGCTGCCACCATGGCGGGGCAGATTGGGGCGCCCTGCCGGACTTCAAGCGTGGCGCCGGCTCAACTTTTGCAAAGATCAGGTGGCTTCGGGTTCGAGCAGCAGCACCGCTGCCACCTTGCGGCCTTCCGCCATCAGGATGTTGTAGGTGCGGCAGGCGGCCTGCAGGTCCATGGCGTCCACCCCGACATGGCGGCGCGACAGCGACGCGGTCAGGCGCGGGTGCGGGAAGCGCAGCCGCGAGCCGGTGCCGAGCAGCACCACTTCGGGTCCGAGTTCCACCAACTGCTCGAAATGCGCGGGCTCCAGGTCTTCGAAGCGGCTGACCGGCCAGGGCCGGATCTCGCCCTCGGGCATGACCAGGAGCGAGTTGGTGTGACGGACGAGGTTGATCTCGATGTAGCCCGGCCCGTAGGCCGTGACGGTATTGAGCGACTGGGGCTGGTCGGCGTGGAGTTTCACTTGGAGGCCTCTGCGGCGGCCGCCACGGGCTGGCGGGCCGGCCCGTGGGGCGGATGGCCGGCACCCCGGGCGGGTACGGTGTGGACGACAGGATGGACGACAGTGCGCAGGCGCCTGGCGTGTGCGCGGCAAGCGCACGCTGCAATGCAAGAATCCCTGCCGAAGTCTGTCATAATCCGATAAATTATAGCTTTTGCCTCCCTGTCTGCCACGTTCGCGTTGCATTGCAGCGGACGTCGCCCCGGCGCGGGGCTTCCGCACGGGGCTCGGCATTAATTCAGATTCGCCCAGATTCCCTGTCCGGTGCCGCCGACGCGGCACGCTACGCTTGCCCGACATCGCCGTGAAACCCATCCAGAAATCCAACAAACTCAATAACGTTTGCTACGACATCCGCGGACCGGTGCTGGAAAAGGCCAAGCAGATGGAGGAAGAAGGGCACAAGATCATCAAGCTGAATATCGGCAACCTGGCCGTGTTCGGCTTTGACGCCCCGGAAGAGATTCAGCAGGACATGATGCGAAACCTGCCAAATTCGGCAGGTTATTCTGATTCCAAGGGTATTTTCGCCGCGCGCAAGGCGATCATGCACTATACCCAGCAAAAAAATATCGAAGGCGTTGGCCTGGACGATATTTATGTGGGCAACGGTGCCTCCGAACTGATCGTGATGGCCGTAAACGCGCTGCTCAATGCCGGCGACGAAGTGCTGGTGCCGGCGCCGGACTACCCGCTGTGGACCGCCGCGGTGAGCCTCTCGGGCGGCACGCCGGTGCACTATATCTGCGACGAGTCCAACGATTGGATGCCCGACCCGGCCGATATCCGCGCGCGCATCACGCCGCATACCAAGGCCATCGTCATCATCAACCCGAACAACCCCACCGGGGCGCTGTATTCGGATGAACTGCTGCTCGAGATCGTTTCCATCGCGCGCGAGCACGGCCTGATCATCTATGCGGACGAGATCTACGACAAGGTCCTGTACGACGGCCACACCCACACCTCGATCGCCTCGCTCTCGACCGATGTGCTGACGGTGACCTTCAACGGCCTGTCGAAGAACTACCGCTCGTGCGGCTACCGGGCCGGCTGGATGGTGGTGTCGGGCGACAAGCGCCCGGCCATCGACTACATCGAAGGCCTGAACATGCTGTCGTCGATGCGCCTGTGCGCCAACGTGCCGGGCCAGTGGGCGATCCAGACCGCGCTGGGCGGCTACCAGAGCATCAACGACCTGGTCAACGAAGGCGGGCGCCTGCGCCGCCAGCGCGACCTGGCCTACGAGCTGATCACCGCGATCCCGGGCGTCACCTGCGTCAAGCCCAAGGCGGCGCTGTACCTGTTCCCCAAGCTTGACCTGTCGATGTACCCGGTGCAGGACGACCAGGAGTTCATCTATGAACTGCTGCAGGAGTCCAAGGTTCTGCTGGTGCAGGGCTCGGGCTTCAACTGGGCCAAGCCCGACCATTTCCGCATCGTGTTCCTGCCGCACGAGGAAGACCTGCGCGAGGCCATCGGCCGCATCGCGCGCTTCCTCGAGGCGTACCGAAAACGCCACGGCAAGGCAGCGGCCTGATTTCGCGGGCCGCGCCGCAATTCATCCTTAGCAACTCAGAAGATTGTCCATGAACCCCATCAAAGTTGGCCTGCTCGGCATCGGTACCGTCGGTAGCGGCACGTTCAACGTGCTCAAGCGCAATCAGGAAGAAATTCGCCGCCGCGCCGGCCGCGGCATCGAGATTGCCATCGTGGCCGATCTCAACACCGAACGCGCGCGCGAGCTGACCAACGGGGAAGTGGAGATCGTCAGCGATGCCAACGAGGTGGTCAACTGCCCCGACATCGACATCGTCATCGAACTGATCGGCGGCTACGGCATCGCACGCGAGCTGGTGCTCAAGGCGATCGAGAACGGCAAGCACGTGGTCACCGCCAACAAGGCGCTGCTGGCCGTGCACGGCAACGAGATCTTCGAAGCCGCGCGCCGCAAGGGCGTGATCGTGGCGTTCGAGGCTGCTGTCGCCGGCGGCATCCCCATCATCAAGGCGCTGCGCGAAGGCCTGACCGCCAACCGCATCCAGTGGATCGCCGGCATCATCAACGGCACCACCAACTTCATCCTGTCCGAGATGCGCGACAAGGGCCTGGATTTCGACGTGGTGCTGAAGGAAGCGCAGCAGCTCGGCTACGCCGAAGCCGACCCGACCTTCGACATCGAAGGCGTCGATGCCGCGCACAAGGTCACGCTGATGAGCGCGATCGCCTTCGGCATGCCGGTGCAGTTCGACAAGGCCCACGTGGAAGGCATCACCAAGCTGTCGGCCATCGACATCAAGTACGCCGAGGAACTGGGCTACCGCATCAAGCTGCTGGGCATCACCCGCCGCCGCGACGACGGCGTCGAGCTGCGCGTGCATCCGACGCTGGTGCCGGCCTCGCGCCTGATCGCCAACGTCGAAGGCGCAATGAACGCGGTGCTGGTGCAGGGCGATGCCGTGGGCGCGACGCTGTACTACGGCAAGGGCGCCGGCGCCGAGCCGACCGCCTCGGCCGTGATTGCCGACCTGGTCGACGTGACCCGCCTGCATACTGCCGACCCCAACCATCGCGTGCCGCACCTGGCGTTCCAGCCGGATGAGCTGTCGAGCGTGCCGGTGCTGCCGATCGAAGAGATCAACAGCTCGTACTACCTGCGCATGCGCGTGGCCGACGAGACCGGCGTGCTGGCCGAGATCACCCGCATCCTGGCCGAGGGCGGCATCTCGATCGACGCCATGCTGCAGAAGGAATCGCGCGAAGGCGAACCGCAGACCGACATCATCATCCTCACGCACATCACGCGCGAGAAGCACGTCAATGCCGCCATCGCCAAGATCGAGGCGCTGCCCACCGTGCTGTCCGACGTGACGCGCCTGCGCATGGAAGAACTGAACTAAGGGCCGGACCTGCTGATTCACATGAAATACCAGTCGACCCGCGGCCATGAGCTGCCGCAAACCTTCTCCGAGATCCTGCTGGGCGGCCTGGCGCCGGACGGCGGGTTGTACCTGCCTGTCGAATACCCGCAGGTCAGCGCCGATGAGCTCGAAGCCTGGCGCAAGCTGTCGTATGCCGACCTGGCCTACGAGATTCTGCGCAAGTTCAGCGACGATATTCCCGCCGAGGACCTGCGCGCGCTGACGCGCAAGACCTATACCGCCGAGGTGTACTGCAACGCGCGTGAGGGTGACAACACCGCCGACATCACGCCGCTGCGCACGCTGGGTGAAGAGGGCGGTACCAAGCTGCAACTGCTGGGCCTGTCCAACGGCCCGACGCTGGCCTTCAAGGACATGGCGATGCAGCTGCTCGGCAACCTGTTCGAGTACGCGCTCGGCCGCGCCGGGCAGGAGCTGAACATACTGGGCGCGACCTCGGGCGATACCGGCAGCGCCGCCGAGTACGCGATGCGCGGCAAGCGCGGCATCCGCGTGTTCATGCTGAGCCCGCACCGCAAGATGAGCGCGTTCCAGACCGCGCAGATGTTCAGCCTGCAGGACGCCAACATCTTCAACCTCGCCGTCGAAGGCGTGTTCGACGACTGCCAGGACATCGTCAAGGCGGTCTCCAACGACCTCGACTACAAGGCGCGCCAGAAGATCGGAACGGTCAACTCGATCAACTGGGCGCGCGTGGTGGCCCAGGTGGTGTACTACTTCAAAGGCTGGCTGCTGGCTACCAGCGGCCCCGGCCAGAAGGTGTCGTTCTGCGTGCCTTCGGGCAATTTCGGCAACGTCTGCGCCGGCCATATCGCGCGCATGATGGGCCTGCCGATCGACAAGCTGGTGGTCGCCACCAACGAGAACGACGTGCTCGACGAATTCTTCCGCACCGGCGCCTACCGCGTGCGCAAGTCGGCCGAGACGTACCACACATCGAGCCCGAGCATGGATATCTCCAAGGCCTCGAACTTCGAGCGCTTCGTGTTTGACCTGCTGGGCCAGGACGCCGGCAAGCTGGTGGCGCTGTTCCATGACGTGGAAGAGAAGGGCGGCTTCGACCTGTCCGGCACGCCGGAATTCGACCGCATCCGCGAGTTCGGCTTTGTCTCGGGCCGCAGCACGCACGACGACCGCGTAGCGACCATCCGCGACCTGTCGTCGCGCTACGGCATCACCATCGATACCCACACCGCCGATGGCGTCAAGGTGGCGCGCGAGCATCTCAGCGCCGGCGTGCCGATGGTAGTGCTGGAAACCGCGCTGCCCGCCAAGTTCGCCGACACCATCCGCGAAGCGCTCGGCCACGAGCCGGAGCGCCCGGCCAGGTTCGAGGGCATCGAGAGCCTGCCGCAGCGCTTTGAGGTGATGCCCGCCGACGCCGCGCAGGTCAAGGCCTACATCGCCGGCCACACCGGCCTGTAAGCGCGGGTGCGTGCAGCCCGCTGCGGCGCTGCCGCATGCCGGGCCCGCGCCAACTCGCTACAATCAGGCTGCGGGCCCGATCTTCGGCCCCCGGATTGCCTGCCCCAGCCAAGTGGGTGCCGGCAATGCGCGGGCCGTTTTTCGTGGGCCAACACTTTCCCACATCGCACCATGACCCAAGCCGCAGCACCTTCCCGCCCCCCGATGCTGACCATGGCCCAGGCGCTCGACGCGCTGCTCGGCGCCGCCCGTCCGCTGGCGCAGCTTGAATCCATCGACACCCTCGACGCCAACGGCCGCGTGCTGGCCGCGCCCGTGACCAGCACGCTGCGCGTGCCGCCGGCCGACAACACCTCGATGGACGGCTACGCCATGCGCGCGGCCGATGTGCCCGCTGCCGGCACGCGGCTGCGCGTATCGCAACGGATCCCCGCCGGCCATGTCGGCACCGCGCTGGAGCCCGGCACCGCCGCGCGCATCTTCACCGGCGGGCTGATCCCGCCGGGCGCCGACGCCGTGGTGATGCAGGAGCAATGCACCGCCGAGGGCGAGGACGTGATCGTCAACCACGTACCGCAATCCGGCGAATGGGTACGGCGCGCGGGCGAGGATATCGAAGCCGGCAGCGTGATCTTGCCGGCCGGCACGCGGCTGACGCCGCAGGCGCTGGGGCTGGCCGCATCGGTCGGCCAGGCGAAGCTGGACGTGGTGCGGCGCGTGCGCGTCGCGGTGTTCTTCACCGGCGATGAACTGGCAATGCCGGGCGAGCCGCTCAAGCCGGGCGCCATTTACAACTCCAACCGCTTCACCCTGCGCGGCCTGCTGGAAAACCTGGGCTGCGAGGTCAGCGACTTCGGCATCGTGCCCGACACGCTGGCCGCCACGCGCGAGACGCTGCGCCGCGCGGCGCAGGGACACGACCTGATCATCACCTCGGGCGGCGTTTCGGTCGGCGAGGAAGACCATATCAAGCCGGCGGTCGAGGCCGAAGGGCGGCTCGACATGTGGCAGATCGCGGTCAAGCCGGGCAAGCCGCTGGCGTTCGGGCAGGTCAACAACGATGCTGAGCCGGCGTTCTTCCTGGGTTTGCCGGGCAACCCGGTGTCCAGCTTCGTGACCTTCCTGCTGTTCGTGCGCCCGTTCATCCTGCGCCTGCAGGGCGTGGCCGGCGTGACGCCGCGGCGCCTGCCGCTGCGCGCGGATTTCGAACTGAACAAGGGCGATCGCCGCAATGAGTTCCTGCGCGCTCGCATCAATGCCGAGGGCGGGCTGGACCTGTTCCCGAACCAGAGCTCGGGCGTGTTGACCTCCACCGTATGGGGCGACGGCCTGATCGACAATCCGCCCAACCAGGCGATCGCGCGCGGCGATACCGTGCAGTTCATTCCGTTTGACGGCCTGCTCGCGTAGCCGGCCCGTATTACCAGGACGCAGAAGCAGTGATGATCATCGAACTCAGATTCTTTGCCAGCGTGCGCGAGCAACTGGGCGTGGCCGAAGAGCGCGCCGAGGTGCCGGCCGAGGTGCGCACCGTGGGCGAACTGCGCCACTGGCTGATTCAGCGCGGCGGCCCCTGGGCCGAGACCCTGGCTGAAGGCCGCGCGCTGCGCATGGCCGTCGACCATGCGGTGGCGCGCCCCGATACGGCGATTGCCGACGGCTGCGAAGTCGCCTTTTTCCCACCAGTGACCGGAGGCTGATATGAGCGTCAGGGTGCAGCGTGAGGATTTCGATCTCGGCGCGGAAGTCGCGGCGCTGCGTGCCGGCAACCCGGCGGTCGGCGCGGTGGCCAGCTTTATCGGCACGGTGCGCGATGTCAGTGACGGCAGCGCGGTCAGCGCGATGGAGCTGGAGCACTATCCGGGCATGACCGAGAAGGCGCTGGCGCAGATCGAGGCGGCTGCGTGCGCGCGCTGGGCGCTGCTGGGCGTGACCATCATCCACCGCGTGGGCCCGATGCAGCCGCTGGACCAGATCGTGATGGTCGCGGTGGCGTCGGCGCATCGCGGCAATGCCTTCGCCGCGTGCGAGTTCATCATGGACTACCTCAAGTCGGAAGCGCCGTTCTGGAAGAAGGAAGACACCCCGGAAGGTGCGCGCTGGGTCGATGCCCGCGTGACCGACGAAGCCGCCCTCCAGCGCTGGGGGATCGCATCGTTCAATGCCAGCGGCGACGATGCTGGCGCACCACCGGAGAAGCAGGGCGGGAGCCAGCCCTGATGGGGCCGCTCGGCTTTGTCGCCGTGGGCGTAGGCGCCGCGGCGGGTGCGTGGCTGCGCTGGGGCTTCGCGGTGCTGTGGAACGCGATCAATCCCGCGCTACCCTATGGCACGCTGGCGGCCAACCTGCTGGGCGGCTACCTGGTCGGCCTGGCGGTCGGGTTCTTCGATACGCACGCGGGCCTGCCGCCGGAATGGCGCCTGCTGGCCATCACCGGCTTCCTTGGCGGGCTGACCACGTTCTCGACCTTTTCCAGCGAGGTGATGGCGAACCTGATTGCCGGCGACTACGGCTGGGCGGCGCTGCACCTGCTGCTGCACCTGGGCGGCTCACTGCTGCTGACCGCGTTCGGCCTCTGGACTTACCGCTTGCTGGCCTGACGCGGCCCGGGCGATCAGGCCCAGCAGCGCGGCATTGAACGCCTGCGGCTGCTCCATGTGCGGGCTGTGGCCGGCGCCGGCCACCACGCTGAATCCCGCCCCGGGCCGCAGTGCGAGCGTGGCGGCGCCCACCGCGGGCGCATAGAGCCGGCTGGCTTCCCCGTACAAATGGAACAGCGGCCGCGCGGTGCCGCGCAGTGTCTCCCGGAAATCCTGGAGCGCCATGTCTTCCCATAGCGCGGCAAGCGCCGCCGCATCGCACTGGCCAGCCATGTGCGCGATGCGCTGCATTGCGGCGCCTTCCGGGCGCCTTCCCGCCGACCACATTCCCAGCGCGACCGACGGCGCCAGCCGGGGCCAGTCGGCCCGGATGCGGGCCGCCATCTGCGCGGCGTGCGCTATCTCATAGTGGCCGTGCAGGCCATGCGGCCAGGCCGGATCGGTCACCAGCCTGGGTGTCATGTCGATGCTGCCGACCGCTGCCAGCGGAAGACCCGGATGGTCGCGCAGCAGCGCCCATGCCACCATCGCGCCCATCGACCAGCCAGCCACCACCACGTCTGTCAGCCCGAGGTGCGCAACCAGTCCGGCGATGTCGCGCGCCAGCGCCGTGATCGTGGTGCCGTCGCGCTCGCGCGACAGGCCGTGGCCGGCATGGTCGGGCGCGATCACGCGGAATCCCGCCAGTGCGAGCGCCCGCTGGCCGTCGAAGGCCTCGCCGGTGACCGACCAGCCGTGCAGCAACAGCAGCGGCCGTCCCTGGCCGGTTTCGCGCCAGCCTGGCAAGGCGCCGCGCGCCGGGTGGCTGGCGAAGGGCGGCGCAGCGGGGCCGGCGGGTGCCGAATCGGGAGCGTCCAACGACGGTTCTCTCCTGGCAGGAGGGTAAAGGGCAGCGGCCTGGATGCCACCGGGTGAGGGTGCCTCTCTATTGACATCCATGGGGGGCAATTTATACGATGAAACATGAATCAGCTATCAGGTTTTGCCTGAGTGGCGATTCCCGGAGCAGGCAGGCGCGGAGGAGGCGCCTGCCTGCTCCGGCATGACATGAAGCGGCTGGCATTCCAATGACAAGGCGCGCAGCGCCACCGGAGACAAGATGTCCCAGACCGACACGGGCGCACCGCCCGAAACCGGCGCAACCCGCGAACCCGGCCACGCCGGCGGCATCTGCCCGCCCAAGACCGCGCGCGGGCAGAAGACGCGCGAGGCGTTGCTGCGCGCGGCCGAGAAGGTGTTCGGTGAGAAAGGCTATTACGCCGCGTCGATCTCCGAGATCACGCAGGAAGCCAAGGTCGCGATGGGCACCTTCTACCTGTACTTCAAGGACAAGGAAGACATCTTTCGCGCACTGGTCGCGCACATGCTGGAACTCGTGCGCGCCCACCTGCGCAAGCACGTTGCCGCCGCGGCCACCCAGATGGAGGCCGAGCGCCTGGGCCTGAAGGCCTTCCTCTCTTTCGTTTCGCGCCACAAGAACCTGTACCGGATCGTGCTGGATTCGTACTCGGTGGACGAGACCATCTACAGCAGCTATTTCCAGGTGTTTGCCGACCTCTACAGCCGGCGCCTGACGCGCGCCGAAGAGCAGGGCGAGATCGTTCCCGGCGATGCCGAGGTGCGCGCCTGGTGCCTGATCGGCATCAGCAACTTCCTGGGCATGCGCTATGCGCGCTGGAAGCGCCCGCCTTCGATGGAGAAGGTGGTCGACACCGCCTTCGACCTGATTTCGCACGGCCTGCAGCCGCGATGAACGCCCACGCAGAACCCCTGGTGCAGTGGGAGCGCGCCGATGGCGTGGCGCTGCTGCGCCTGAACCGGCCGCAGCGGCACAACAGCCTGGTGCCCGAGTTGCTGGAAGCGCTGCTGGCCGCGCTGGACGAGATTGAAGCCGAACCCGCGATCCATGCCGTGGTGCTGACGCATGCCGGAAAAAATTTCTCCACCGGCGGCGACGTCGCGGCGTTCGCTGCGCAGGGCGATGCGATAGCCGGCTATGCCGACCGGCTGCTGGCGCTGCTGAACCGGTCGATCCTGCGCCTGGCAGCGCTGCGTTGCCCGGTGGTGGCAGCGGTGGAGGGCTGGTTGACGGGCGGCTCGCTTGGCCTGGTGCTGGCGTGCGACATGGCGGTGCTGGCGCGGGATGCGCGCATCGCGCCGTATTACACGGTGGTTGGCTTCAGCCCGGACGGCGGCTGGACCGCGATGCTGCCGCAGCTGGTCGGCACGCCGCGGGCGCGCGCCTGGCAGCTGAACAATACGATCGTCGCCGCGCCGGAGGCGGCGGCGCTCGGGCTGGCGGCTGCGCTGGCCGCGCCGGGTTCGGCCGAGGCCGATGCCGTGACGCTGGCGCACGGCATTATGCGCAAGGTGCCGGGCAGCGTGGCCAGCACGCGCGCGCTGTTGCGCTGGGACGCCGACACCCTGGCGGCCGGCCTTGAGCGAGAGCGCGCGGCCTTTGTCGCACAGATCGCCAGCGCCGAGACCGCCGACGGCATGCGGTGCTTCCTGGCAGGGCGCGCGCGCGAATAGTCCGTACAGCATTCCAAAGCAGTTGCAGCAGGTTTCATCCAGACAAACACAAACGAGACCGAACACAGGAGACAGCAATGCAACGCAACCCACTCGCCGTACGTGCCCTGGTCATGGCCGCCGGCCTGCTTGCCGCCGGCACTGCGCTGGCCAAGGACATCCGCATCGCGCACGTCTACGACAAGACCGGCGCGCTCGAGGCCTACGCCAAGCAGACCCAGACCGGACTGATGATGGGCCTGGAGTATGCCACCAACGGCACCATGACCGTCAACGGCAACAAGCTGGTGGTGATCGAGAAAGACACCCAGGGCAAGCCGGACGTGGCCAAGGCCCAGCTGGCCGCCGCCTACAGCGACGACCGTGCCGATATCGCGGTCGGCCCTACCTCCTCCGGCACCGCGCTGGCGATGCTGCCGGTGGCCGAGGAATACAAGAAGGTGCTGCTGGTCGAACCCGCGGTGGCTGACTCGATCACCGGCGACAAGTGGAACCGCTATATCTTCCGCACCGGCCGCAACTCGTCGCAGGACGCAATCTCCAACGCCGTGGCGCTGGACAAGCAGGGCGTGCAGATCGCCACGCTGGCGCAGGACTACGCCTTTGGCCGCGACGGCGTCAAGGCCTTCAAGGGCGCGCTGAAGAACGCGAAGATCGTGCATGAGGAATACCTGCCGACCAGCACCACGGACTTCACCGCCGGGGCGCAGCGGCTGTTTGATTCGCTCAAGGACAAGCCGGGCCGCAAGGTGATCTTCATTATCTGGGCCGGTGCCGGCAACCCGTTCAAGATCGCGGATCTGGATCCCAAGCGCTACGGCATCGAGATTGCCACCGGCGGCAACATCCTGCCGGCGATGGCCAGCTACAAGAACTTCCCGGGCATGGAAGGGGCCACGTACTACTACTTCGGCATCCCCAAGAACAAGGCCAATGAGTGGCTGGTGTCCAACCACTACAGCAAGTTCAAGTCGCCGCCCGACTTCTTCACGGCCGGCGGCATGACCGCGGGCATCGCGCTGGTCGAGGCGCTGAAGAAGACCAGCGGCGAGACCGGCACCGAGAAGCTGATCACGGCGATGGAAGGCATGTCGTTCGACACCCCCAAGGGCAAGATGACTTTCCGCAAGGAAGACCACCAGGCCATGCAGTCGATGTACCACTTCAAGATCAAGGTGGATCCGGCCTTCGCCTGGGGCGTGCCTGAGCTCGTGCGCGAGATCAAGCCCGAAGAAATGGCCGTGCCCGTGCGCAACCACCGCTGATGAACGCGCCAGCCTCCTTCGCCCGGTCCGCGCCGGCGCCGTCGCAGCCGGCCGCCGGGCACGCCGGCGCGACTGCCGCCAGGGCGCAGCCGCTGCTGGAAACGCGCGGCCTGACCATCCGCTTTGGCGGCCACGTGGCCGTCAATGCGGTGTCGTGCGCGTTCCGGCCCGGCGAGCTGACCTGCATCGTCGGCCCGAACGGCGCCGGCAAGACCACGTATTTCAACCTGGTCTCGGGCCAGTTGCCGCCCACGGCCGGGCAGATCCTGCTGGATGGCGAGGACGTGACGCGCCTGCCGGTGTCGCAGAAGACGCGCCGCGGCATCGGCCGCGCCTTCCAGCTGACCAGCCTGTTCCCGCAGCTGTCGGTGCTGGAGAACGTGCGCCTGGCGGTGCAGGCGCGCCAGCAGCGCGGCATCGATCTGTTCTCGATGTGGACCAGCCACCGCAACGTGCAGGCGCAGGCCATGGCGATCCTGGAGCGCGTGGCGCTGGCCGGCAAGCGCCAGCTGACGGTGGCCTCGCTGCCGCACGGCGACCAGCGCAAGCTGGAGGTCGGCATCCTGCTGGCGCTGCAGCCGCGCGTGTTCATGTTCGACGAGCCCACCGCGGGCATGAGCGTGGACGAGGTGCCGGTGATCCTTGACCTGATCCGCGAGATCCGCCAGGACCGCAGCAAGACCGTGCTGCTGGTCGAACACAAGATGGACGTGGTGCGCTCGCTGGCCGACCGCATCATCGTGCTGCACAACGGCACCCTGGTAGCCGACGGCGACCCGGCCGAGGTGATCGCCTCGCCGGTGGTGCAGCAGGCTTACCTGGGCATGCCGGAAGAGGAGGGCAGCCATGGCTGACGCACAAGCAACCGGGCCGATCCTGCGGCTGCAGGGCGTGCAGACCCATATCGGCCCGTACCACATCCTGCACGGCGTGAGCTTCGAGGTGCCGCGCGGCGGCGTGACCATGCTGCTGGGGCGCAACGGCGCCGGCAAGACCACCACGCTGCGCACCATCATGGGCCTGTGGCAGGCCAGCGCCGGCACGGTGACCTTTGACGGCACCGACATCACGCGCCACAGCACGCCCGCGATCGCGCAGGCCGGCATTGCCTACGTGCCGGAGAACATGAGCGTGTTCTCCGACCTGACCGTGGCCGAGAACATGCGCCTGGCAGCGCGCACCGGCGCCATCGACGAACGCCGGCTGGACTGGGTGTTCCGCATATTTCCGGCGCTTAAGACCTTCTGGCAGCAGCGCGCCGGCGTGCTGTCGGGCGGGCAGAAGCAGATGCTGTCGGTGGCGCGCGCCATCATCGAGCCGCGCCAGCTGCTGATCGTCGACGAGCCCACCAAGGGCCTGGCGCCGGCCATCATCCAGAACATGATCCATGTGTTCCGCGAGCTCAAGCAGACCGAGGTGTCGATCCTGCTGGTGGAGCAGAACTTCCATATGGCGAAGTCGGTGGGGGATACGGTGGCGGTGATGGACGACGGCCGCACGGTGCATACGGGCACGATGGCGGCGCTGGCTGAAGACGACTTGCTGCAGCAGAAGCTGCTGGGGCTGTCGCTAGCGGCGCATCAGTAACGCGGGACAACACACATGACCACTTCAACGACTTTGCCGGCTGCCGCACCGTCGGACCTGCCCAAGGTACGGCTCGACTGGACCCCGCTGGCGCTGGCGCCGCTGCTGATGCTGCTGGCCTATCCGCTGGTCGGCAGCCCGTCGACCTGGCTCACGCTGACCATTGCCGGGCTCGCAATGGGCATGATTATCTTCGTCGTCTCGTCCGGCCTGACGCTGGTGTTCGGCCTGATGGATGTGCTCAACTTCGGCCACGGCGCCTTCATCGCGCTGGGCGCTTATGTGGCCGCCTCGGTCCTGCTGCCACTGGCAGGCTGGGTCGAGGCCGACAGCCTGGCGTTGAACCTGTCGGTATTTGCACTGGCGATCGTAGCCGCGATGGTCGCAGCCGGCGCTGTCGGGCTGTTCTTCGAGCGCGTGGTGGTGCGCCCGGTCTACGGCCAGCACCTGAAGCAGATCCTGATCACGATGGGCGGCATGATCGTGGCCGAGCAGCTGATCAAGGCGATCTGGGGCCCCGAGACCATCGCGCTGCAGGTGCCCACCACCTTCCGCGGCGCGGTGCTGCTGGGCGATGCCGCCATCGAGAAATACCGGCTGATCGCGATGGCGCTGGGGCTGGTGATCTTTATCGCGATGCTGTTGCTGCTCAACCGCACCCGCATCGGCCTGCTGATCCGCGCCGGCGTGGAGAACCGCGAGATGGTCGAAGCGCTTGGCTACCGCGTGCGGCGCCTGTTTATCGGCGTGTTCGTCGCGGGCGCGGCGCTGGCGGGGCTGGGCGGGGTGCTGTGGGGGCTGTACCAGCAGAACATCACCGCGGCGATCGGTGCGCAGGTGAATGTGCTGATCTTTATCGTCATCATCATCGGCGGGCTGGGATCGACTGCCGGCTGCTTTGTCGGCGCGTTGCTGGTGGGACTGATGGCCAACTACACCGGCTTCCTGTTCCCAAAGGTGGCTCTGTTCTCCAACATCCTGCTGATGATGCTGGTGCTGCTGTGGCGCCCGCAGGGGCTGTTCCCGGTGGCGCGGCGCTGAGGGCAACGACCATGATCCGACTTCTCTCCGGCGACCTGCCGCGCAGCCGCGTGCTGACCGTGATCCTGCTGGTGATCCTGGTGGCCCTGGCGTGCGCACCCTTTGCCTTCCCCGGCGCGCGCGCGCTCAACATGGCGGCCAAGATCTGCATCTTCGTGGTGTTGGTGGCCAGCTATGACCTGCTGCTGGGCTATACCGGCATCGTTTCCTTTGCCCACACCATGTTCTTCGGCATCGGCGGCTATGGCGTGGCCATCGCCATGTCGCGCATGGAGCCGGGCTGGGGCGCGCTGCTGGCCGGCACCGTGGGCGCGCTCGCGGTGTCAGCGCTGCTGGCTTTCCTGATCGGGCTGTTCTCGCTGCGGGTGCGCGCGATCTTCTTTGCCATGATCACGCTGGCGGTGGCGACCGCCTTCGCCACGCTGGTATCGCAGCTGTCCGAATGGACCGGCGGCGAGGACGGGCTGACCTTCAAGGTGCCGGAGGTGCTGCGCCCCGGCTTTACGCTGGGCGAGGCAGAATGGCTGGGCGTGCCGCTGAGCGGCAAGCTGCTCAGCTACTACCTGGTGTTCGCCGGCGCGGTGGTGCTGTTCCTGGTGCTGCTGCGCATCGTCAACTCGCCCTTTGGCCGGGTGCTGCAGGCGATCCGCGAGAACGACTTCCGTGCCGAGGCGATCGGCTACCGCACCGTGGTGTACCGCACCGTGTCGACGGTGCTGTCGGCGATGTTCGCCACGCTGGCGGGCGTGCTGATGGCGATCTGGCTGCGCTACAACGGGCCCGATACCTCGCTGTCGTTCGAGATCATGGTCGACATCCTGCTGATCGTGGTGATTGGCGGCATGGGCACGCTCTATGGCGCGGTGATCGGCACGGTGCTGTTCCTGGTGGCGCAGACCTACCTGCAGGACGTGATGAAACTGGCCAGCGACGCCACCGCCGCGCTGCCGCTGCTGTCGTCGCTGCTGCATCCGGACCGCTGGCTGTTGTGGCTGGGTTTGCTGTTTATCCTGAGCGTCTATTATTTCCCGCAGGGGGTGGTGGGGCGGCTGCGCGGCACCGGGCCCGTGCAGGACGTGGCAAGCTGAGCGGAGGCAAGCGCATGTACGTCATCGACTGGCTGCACAAGAACGCGCAGCATTTCCCCGACAAGGTCGCGCTGGTGGACGTGGAGAGCGGCCGCCAGGTGACCTATCGCCACTTCGACGAACGCGCCAGCCGCTTCGCGGAATACCTGCGTGACCACCTGCAACTGGCGCCGGGCACGCGCGTGGCGGTGCTGGCGCACAACAGCTCGGACTATTTCGAGATGCTGTATGGCTGCGCCAAGGCCGGCATGGTGATGGTGTGCCTCAACTGGCGCCTGCCGGCGTCGGAGCTGCTGCCGATCCTGCAGGACTGCACGCCCGAGGTGCTGGTGGCCGGCGACGGCTTCCTGGCCGTGGCCGCGGAGCTGGCGCGCGTGATCCCGCTGCGCGCGGTGCTGCACCTGGCCGACGACGAGGCCGCCGACGTGCCCGGCGGCTGGACCGAGTACGAGGCGGTGCTCGACGCCGCCTCCGGCCGCATCATCGAGATGCCGTGCCGCGATGAGTCCGAGGCCTGGCACCTGCTCTATACCTCCGGCACCACCGGCAAGCCCAAGGGCGTGATCCAGACCTATGGCATGGTCTTCTTCAACGCCGTCAACGCGATGCTGGCAAACAAGATCACGCGCGACGACGTGTTCCTCAATGTGCTGCCCTTCTTTCACACCGGCGGCCTGAACCTATATGCCAACCCGGTGCTGCACGCGGGCGGCACGGTGCACATCATGCGGCAGTTCGAGCCGCAGGTGGTGCTGGGCAAGCTCGACCGCGCCGGCGGCGAGGGCATCACCATGTTCTTCGCGGTGCCGGCTGTGTACCTGTTCCTGAGCCAGCACCCGCGCTTCGCGCAGGCGGACTTCGCCGGCGTGCGCAATATGTCGGCGGGGGGCTCGCCGGTGCCCAGGCCGCTGCTGGAGGCCTACCTGGCCAAGGGCGTGACCATCTGCTTCGGCTTCGGCATGACCGAGACCGGCCCCACGGTCTTTGTCTGCGACGAAGGCACCGCGCGCCGCAAGATCGGCACCATCGGCAAGCCGGTGGGATCGATGCTGACGCGCATCGTCGATGCGCTGGGGGCGGACGTGGGCCCGGGCGAGCGTGGCGAACTGCTGATCAAGGGCCCCGGCGTGACGCCAGGCTACTGGAACCTGCCCGAGGCCACCGCGGCCGCGATCCGCGACGGCTGGCTGCATTCCGGCGATATCGCCTACCGCGACGAGGACGGCGACTACTACATCGTCGACCGGGCCAAGGACATGTTTATCTCGGGCGGCGAGAACGTCTATCCGGCCGAAGTCGAGAACGTGCTGTTCCAGCTGCCGGGCGTGGCCGAGGCCGCCGTGATCGGCGCGCCGGATGCGCGCTGGGGCGAGGTCGGCATGGCGCTGGTGGTGCTGCGCCCGGGCGCCACTCTTGAGGCCGATGCCGTGATCGCCCACTGCAAGACGCAGCTGGCCGGCTACAAGGTGCCGCGCCATGTGCGCTTTCTCGACGCGCTGCCGCGCACGCCGTCCGGCAAGGTGGAAAAGCACAAGCTGCGCGCACAGTTCTCTGGCTGAAGTATGGCCGCGCCAGCGGTTGCCGTGTTTCCGATTTCCGCAGTTCGCAGTCTCCGCAGTCCTCGATCTGAAGACAACTCGACAGCCCCGGCCATCCGGGTGCGACAGGAGGAGGTTGACATGCATTCCACGCAGATCCCGCCGCAGCAGAAACAGAAACGCCGCCTCAGGCTCACCGTGCTGGCTGCCGCCGCATCGATGCTGGCCGCCGCCTGCGGCTCGGGCGATGACAACAACAACGGCAACGGCAGCAACCCGAATACCAAGCCGGCGAATATCGGCACGGTCACCATCAACAGCTACAACGGCACCACCGACGACCTGCTCACTGCCGGCCTGGGCAAGGACGGCCTGGCCAGCGCCACCGCGCCACTGCCGGCCAACCCCACCGCGCCAACCGCGGCGGAGTTGCGGCGCTACGCGATCCATACCAACTATCGCGCCANTACCGCGCCATCGCCGACCCCACCGCCAGTGGCGGCTACGGCTCGCTCTACGGCCCCAATGTCGACGCGCAGGGCAATGTCACCGGCTCCGAAGGCAAGGTGGCCGGCGTGGAGTACCTGGCCTTTTCGGACGATGGCTCGGGCCAGCAGAATGTGACCATGCTGGTGCAGATCCCCGCATCGTTCAACACGTCGAAGCCGTGCGTGATCACCGCCACCTCGTCCGGTTCGCGCGGCGTCTATGGCGCCATCGCCACCGGCGAGTGGGGCCTGAAGCGCGGCTGCGCGGTGGCCTATACCGACAAGGGCACCGGCGCCGCGCCGCATGACCTGGATACCGACACCGTGCCGCTGATCGACGGCACCCGCGCCACGCGCGCGGCGGCCGGCAAGAACGCGCAGTTTGCCGCGCCGGCGGGGGCCACCTCGCTGGCGGACTTCACCGCTGCCAACCCGCACCGGCTGGCGTTCAAGCACGCGCATTCGCAGCGCAACCCGGAGAAGGACTGGGGCAAGTTCACGCTGCAGGCGGTGGAATTTGCGATCTGGGCGATCAATGACCGCTTCGGCGCCGTGTCAACCAACGGCACCCGCCAGCGCACCCTGGACAAGGACAGGATCGTGGTGATCGCCTCGAGCGTGTCCAACGGCGGCGGTGCCGCGGTGGCGGCGGCCGAGCAGGATGCCGGCGGGCTGATCGACGGCGTGGCGGTGGGCGAGCCCAACCTGAACATGCCGCCCAATACCGGCGTCGTGGTGCAACGCGGCGCGACGCCGGTGGCGGCTTCGGGCCGCACGCTGTACGACTACAGCACCACGGCCAACCTGCTGCAGCACTGCGCCGCGCGGGCCACCGCGCTGACCCAGGCGCCGTTCTACACCAACCCCGCCACGGCGACGTTCTTTGCCAACCGCTGCCAGACGCTGGCGGAAAAGGGCCTGGTGAGCGGCACGAACACGGACGAACAGAGCGCCAGCGCCCTGCAGGCGCTGCGTGCCGCCGGCTGGGAAGCGGAATCGGACGATCTGCACCCGTCGCTGGCCGTGCTTGACGTGGCCGCCGCGATCTCGGTCAACTATGCCAACGCCTATGCGCAGGCCAGCGTCACCGACCGGCTGTGCGGCTACAGCTTTGCCAGCACGCTGACCGACCTGAAGCCCGCGGCAATCGCGCCCGCGGCGCTGGCGTCGATGTTCGCCACCGGCAACGGTGTGCCGCCGCTGCCGCCGGTCCAGTTGATCAATGACCTCGATCCGCAGCATGGCCCGTACCTGAACCTGGCGTCGGTTTCGCCCTCGACGCTGCGTGAAGACCTGAACTACGACGGCGCCAACTGCCTGCGCAACCTGCTGGCCGGCTCCGACGCCGCGGCGCGTGCGTTGCAGGCCGGCCAGGCGCTGACGCTGCGCAACGGCAACCTGCGCGGCAAGCCGGCGGTGATCGTGCACGGGCGCAGCGACGGGCTGCTGCCGGTCAACCATACCTCGCGCCCGTATCTCGGCCTGAACCGGCAGCAGGAGGGGGTGACCAGCAAGCTGTCATACGTGGAGGTCGAGAACGCCCAGCACTTCGATGCCTTCATCGGTCTGGTGCCGGGCTACAGCAACCGCTATGTGCCGCTGCACGTCTACCTGAACCGGGCCCTGGATGCGGTCTACGACAACCTCACCGCGGGCAAGGCGCTGCCGCCGTCGCAGGTGCTGCGCACCACGCCGCGCGGCGGCACCCTCAACACGCCCGCGCCGGCGCTGCTGCCGTCCAACGTGCCGCCGTTCGCCGCGTCGCCTGGGGCCGGCAACGCGATTACCGTCAACGCTAATACCGTACAGGTGCCTGATTGATGAACGATGCCCTGCCGCGCGTGCTGTCGCAGCGCGACTTTGACCGCTTCGCGGCCTTGTCGCACGACGACAACCCGATCCACTGCGATCCGGCCTTTGCCCGTGGCACGCATTTCGGCGCCACTGTTGCGCACGGCATGTTCCTGTTTTCGCTGCTGTGCGCCCACACCTGGCGGCAGCTGCCCGGGCCGGCGTTGCCGGTCGGGCAGACGCTGATGTTCCCGACGCCGGCATTCGTTGGCGATACGGTGCAGATCGCGCTGGCGCCGCAGCACGCGCCGGCCGGACTGGCGGGCTACGGCACCAGCGTGGGCAGCGCGGGCGGGCCGGGCGAGGCGCCGCGCGTCACGGCCGTGGGCGAATCGCTCTGGCTGCCGGGTGCCGGGCCGGACGCACTGTCCCGGCTGTCCGGCGAGGCGGCGCAGGCGCCAGAGGCGGGCGACGCCATCCTGTACGGCCTGCGCCCCGGTCAGGAAGCCAGTGCGGCACGCGCCTTCGCGCAGGCTGACCTGGACGAGTACATCACCCTGACCGGCGACGCCAACCCCTATCACGCCGATCCGGTCTTTGCCCGCGCGCGCGGGTTTGGCGGGCCGGTGGTGCCGCTGCCGCTGCTGGCCGGCATGTTCTCGGACCTGCTTGGCACGCGGCTGCCCGGACGGGGTACAGGATGGATGAAGCAGTCGCTGCGCCTCGCTTCAGCCGCGCGGCTGGATGAGCCGCTGACGGCATGCGTGCGCATCGTGCGGCTGCGCGCCGGCAAGGACCTGGTCAACCTGGCCAGCGTGGTCACGGGCGCTGACGGGCGCGTGGTGGTGCAGGGCGAATCACTGGTGCTGGTGCGCAATCTGGCGGACAAGGGCGCCTGCCGCGCCGCCTAGCCGCGTATCGCTTGCGGCACTTGCGAGCGCGGGAGCCGGGGTTGTCGACATTGCGGCTGACCGGGGTCATTGCGTACCGGCGCGGCCTTGAAATGTCGCGACAAAGCCTTATCTTTCGGAAAGACATCCAGTGTCCGGCAGGGCATACGGGCGCTCCGGCAGCGAACACCGGCGCCGACGCCCCCGCATCAGGACACGACCTTATCCGAGAGAGGGAATCCTTATGCGTCTTGACAAGCTGACCACCCGGTTCCAGGAAGCGCTGGCTGATGCGCAAAGCCTGGCACTGGGCAACGACAACCAATACATCGAACCGCAGCACCTGCTGCGCGCGCTGCTGGCGCAGGACGACGGCGCCGCCAAGGCGCTGCTGGCGCGCGCCGGCGTCAACGTGCAGGGCCTGCAGGCCGCGCTGGACGCTGCCATCAAGCGCCTGCCGCAAGTGCAGGGCACCAGCGAGGTCCAGATTGGCCGCGACCTGGTGAACCTGCTCAACGCCACCGAGAAGGAAGCCATCAAGCGCGGCGACCAGTTCATCGCCAGCGAGCTGTTCCTGCTGGCCGTCGCCGACGACAAGGGCGACGCCGGCCGCATCGCGCGTGAAAACGGCCTGAACCGCAAGTCGCTCGAATCGGCCATCCAGGCCGTGCGCGGCGGCGATTCGGTCAACAGCGCCGAGGCCGAGGGCCAGCGTGAGGCCCTCAAGAAGTACACCATCGACCTGACCGAGCGCGCCCGCATCGGCAAGCTCGATCCCGTGATCGGCCGTGACGACGAGATCCGCCGCGCCATCCAGATCCTGCAGCGCCGCACCAAGAACAACCCGGTGCTGATCGGCGAGCCGGGCGTGGGCAAGACCGCCATCGTCGAAGGCCTGGCGCAGCGCATCGTCAACGGCGAAGTGCCCGAGAGCCTGAAGAACAAGCGCGTGCTGGTGCTGGACATGGCCGGCCTGCTGGCCGGCGCCAAGTACCGCGGCGAGTTCGAGGAACGCCTGAAGGCGGTGCTCAACGACGTCGCCAAGGACGAGGGCCAGACCATCGTCTTTATCGACGAGATCCACACCATGGTCGGCGCCGGCAAGGCCGAGGGCGCGATCGACGCGGGCAACATGCTCAAGCCGGCGCTCGCGCGCGGCGAGCTGCATTGCATCGGCGCGACCACGCTGGACGAGTACCGCAAGTACATCGAGAAGGACGCCGCGCTGGAGCGCCGCTTCCAGAAGGTGCTGGTGGATGAGCCAAGCGTTGAGGCCACCATTGCCATCCTGCGCGGGCTGCAGGAAAAGTATGAGCTGCACCACGGCGTGGAGATCACCGACCCGGCCATCGTCGCCGCGGCGGAGCTGTCGCATCGCTATATCACCGACCGCTTCCTGCCCGACAAGGCAATCGACCTGATCGACGAGGCGGGCGCGCGCATCAAGATGGAAATCGATTCCAAGCCGGAGTCGATGGACAAGCTCGAGCGCCGCACCATCCAGCTGAAGATCGAGCGCGAGGCGGTCAAGAAAGAGACCGATGAGGCGTCGATGAAGCGCCTGGAGCTGATCGAGCAGGAAATCGCGCGCCTGGAGAAGGAGTACGCCGACCTGGACGAGATCTGGAAGGCCGAGAAGGGCGCCGCGCAGGGCACGGCCGCGCTTAAGGAAGAGATCGAGAAGGTCAAGCTGGAGATCGCCAAGCTGCAGCGCGAAGGCAAGCTGGACAAGGTGGCCGAGCTGCAATACGGCAAGCTGCCGGGCCTGGAAGGCAAGCTCAAGGCCGCGACCGACGCCGAGGCCAGCGAGCAGAAGCAGCCCAACAAGCTGCTGCGCACGCAGGTGGGCGCCGAGGAAATCGCCGAAGTGGTGAGCCGCGCCACCGGCATCCCGGTATCGAAGATGATGCAGGGCGAGCGCGAGAAGCTGCTGAAGATGGAAGACCGGCTGCATGGGCGCGTGGTCGGCCAGGACGAAGCCGTGCGGCTGGTGTCCGATGCCATCCGCCGTTCGCGTGCCGGGCTCGCGGACGAGAACCGGCCCTATGGCTCGTTCCTGTTCCTGGGCCCGACCGGCGTCGGCAAGACCGAGCTGTGCAAGGCCCTGGCCGAGTTCATGTTCGATTCGGAAGAGCACCTGATCCGCATCGACATGAGCGAATTCATGGAGAAGCACAGCGTCAGCCGCCTGATCGGCGCGCCGCCGGGATACGTGGGCTACGAGGAAGGCGGCTACCTGACCGAGGCCGTGCGCCGCAAGCCGTACAGCGTGGTGCTGCTCGATGAAGTCGAAAAGGCCCACCCGGACGTCTTCAACGTGCTGCTGCAGGTGCTGGACGACGGCCGACTGACCGATGGCCAGGGCCGCACCGTGGACTTCAAGAACACGGTGATCGTGATGACGTCCAACCTGGGTTCGCAGATCATCCAGTCGATGACCGGCGAGCCGCAGGAAGCGATCAAGGGTGCGGTCTGGCAGGAAGTGCGCACGCATTTCCGACCGGAGTTCCTGAACCGGATCGATGAGGTGGTGGTGTTCCACGCGCTCGACCAGAAGCATATCGAGTCGATCGCACGCATCCAGCTGCAACGCCTGCAGGCCCGCCTGGCCCGCATGGACATGACGCTGGAGGTGAGCGAGACGGCGCTGGAGAAGATTGCCAGCGCAGGTTACGACCCGGTGTTTGGCGCGCGTCCGCTCAAGCGTGCGATCCAGCAGCAGATCGAGAACCCGGTGGCGCGCGCGATCCTGGAAGGCAAGTTCGCCGCCAAGGATGTGGTGCCGGTGGATTATGTCGACGGGGAGTTCACGTTCGGGCGGAAGCTGGACTAAGGCTGCCCATGGCTCGATAGACTGCCGGAGCACACAAGCGGTCGATCATAGTCAGGCCCCTGCAATACAGCGCAGGGGCTTTTTTTCGTCTTGCCATCGCGCGCATTGCGTGTAAGGCGGTCCCGCCGCGTGCAATTTTTTCACGCCACGATGCCACGGGTCGTCGCCAGCCGCGCCGTTCCGCGCCATCCGCCGAGTGGCACACTTCTCGCGTTGCACAAGGGTTGAGTTTCCCTACAAGGCGCTGCGCTGACGCAGCCCCATGCCCAAGGAGCCCTTCAATGACCGACAAGTCTTTCCTCTCAGACGTCAAGACATTGCGCGAGCGCGCCCGCAAGCACATCGACGATGGCGCCGTGACCGCGGGCTATGCCGCGGATCGCGATACCGTGCTGAAGCTGCTCAACGATGCGCTGGCCACCGAAATCGTCTGCGTGCTGCGCTATCGCCGACACTACTACATGGCCAAGGGGCCCAACTCGAAGAGTGTTGCCGATGAATTCCTGGCCCATTCCAACGAAGAACAAGGCCATGCCGACCAGATCGCCGAGCGCATTGTCCAGCTTGGCGGCGAGCCCGACTTCGCACCCGACGGCCTGGCCAGCCGCTCCCATGCTGAATATGTGGCGGGTACTACGCTGACGGAAATGATCAAGGAAGACCTGGTGGCCGAGCGCATCGCCATCGACAGCTATCGCGAGATCATCCAGTTCCTGGGAGAACGCGATCCGACCTCGCGCCGGATGATGGAGGGCATCCTGGCGGTGGAAGAGGAGCATGCCGACGAAATGGCTGACCTGCTCGCCCGCCAGGGCGGCTGAGGCGCAGGCGCAGCGGGCTGGCCCGCACTTGACCTTGATCAACCCGAGGTCGCAGGCAAGCCGATACCATTCGTCCTGTCATGGAGATGCGGGGGCGCTCTTCATGACTTGTCTACCCGTTTCCAGAATGGAAACTTCGCCCGCACCGGCTTGCCGGTGCGGGCGTTTTCTTTTTGGGGCGTGACCCATCGTCCTCCTTCCGCGTAGGGCTGCCGCATGCACCGTGCGCCGGCATGTCCATATTTCCGTCCGATCTTATGCAAAAAACAGCAAAGGATCGGCGAAACCATTCGTTCCGTTCAGATAGCCCCCTCGGTAGTCTTGCTCCTGACACAAGTCCGCCACCCAGGGCGGACAAGGCAAAAGGCGCCTGGCGCCCATTCACGACACTGACGGGAGCAACACAAGATGATCCGCAAACTGGCTATCAGCCTGGCCGTACTTGGCGCCCTGAGCGCGGCGCAGACCGCAGCGGCCGCCAACCTGCTGAACGTTTCCTACGATCCGACGCGCGAGCTGTATGTCGATGTCAATGCCGCCTTTGCCAAGGCCTGGAAGGCCCAGGGCGGCGACGCCGTGACCGTGCGCCAGTCGCACGGCGGCTCGGGCAAGCAGGCGCGCTCGGTGATCGACGGGCTGGACGCCGACGTGGTCACGCTGGCGCTGGGCTATGACATCGACGCCATCGCGGACAAGGGCCTGATCAAGCCGGACTGGCAGAAGCGCCTGCCGCACAACGCCTCGCCGTACACCTCGACCATCGTGTTCCTGGTGCGCAAGGGCAACCCCAAGGGCATCAAGGACTGGGGCGACCTGGTCAAGCCGGGCGTGCAGGTGATCACGCCCAATCCCAAGACCAGCGGCGGTGCGCGTTGGAACTACCTGGCGGCGTGGGGCTACGCGCTGCGCCAGCCGGGCGGCAATGACGTCAAGGCGCGCGAGTTTGTCGGCGAGTTGCTCAAGCATGTGCCGGTGCTGGATTCCGGCGCGCGCGGCGCCACCACCACCTTTGTCGAGCGCGGCCTGGGCGACGTGCTGATCGCGTGGGAGAACGAAGCCATCCTGGCCATCAAGGAGCTGGGCCCGGACAAGTTCGACATTGTCGCGCCGTCGGTGTCGATCCTGGCCNCCTGGCCGAGCCGCCGGTGGCGGTGGTCGACAAGGTGGTCGACAAGAAGGGCACGCGCAAGGCGGCCGAGGCCTACCTGCAGTTCCTGTACACCGACGAGGGCCAGGAGATCGCGGCCAAGAACTACTACCGCCCGATCTCGCAGAAGGTGGCGGCCAAGTATGCAGCCAACTTCCCCAAGGTAAAGCTGTTCACCATCGATGAAGCCTTCGGCGGCTGGCAGAAGGCCCAGAAGACCCACTTTGCCGATGGCGGCACGTTCGACCAGATCTACCAGCCCGGCAAGAAATAAACCACGAGACCGGCGCGCCGGGCCGCGTGGGGCGGCCGCGGCGCCGACCGGTCCATCAGAAGAAGGAAGCCCGATGTCCATCCTGACGCTCTCCGGCAGCCCGTCGGTCCAGTCCCGCTCCGGCCTGGTGTTGGCGCACCTGCGTGCCACGCTCGAGGCTGCCGGCGAACGCACCCGCCACCTCGACCTGCGCGAACTGCCCGCAGGCCCGCTGCTGGCGGCACGCGTGGACGACCCCGTCATCGCCGCAGCCACGCATGCCGTGTCCGAGGCGCAGGTGGTGGTACTGGCCACGCCGGTCTACAAGGCCGCCTACAGCGGCCTGCTCAAGGCCTTCCTGGACCTGCTGCCGCAGGCCGGCCTGCGCGACAAGATCGTGCTGCCGATCGCCACCGGCGGCAGCCTGGCCCATGCGCTGGCGATCGACTACGCGCTGCGCCCGGTGCTGTCCGCGCTGGGCTCGCGCCAGATCCTGCCCGGCATCTTTGCCGTGGACCAGCAGATCGAATCCGTTGAAGCCGCCGGCGTGCGCCAGGCGCGCTTCGATGCCGCGCTGTCGGCACGCCTGGACGAGGGCGTGCTGCGCGTGCGCGATGCGCTGGCGCATTCGCGCATCGAGGTGCCGCTCGATGTGGTGCCCGGCGCCCTGGTCCAGCGCGCTGCCGCGATCGTGGTGGCCGAGCGATGTTCCGCCTGAACTGACTGATTGACTGAAGTGGCGCCGGCCTGCCCGGCGCAACGGCTGCGACGCCATGCCACCCGCCACGCGGGGTCGGCAGGGATGCGTGCTGACGCTGCCATCCTGGACATCAATCTGGCCAGCAGGGCATTGCCCCGGGCCATGGAGGACATCGCATGACACTGACCAACCCGTTGCGCACGGCCAGCCAGCGCCGCCGCCTGATTACCGCCGCGCTGGTGCTTGCCACCGGCCTGGCCTATGGGCTACTGCCCGGCCGCGCCGAAGCGCAGTCGAAGAACATCGACCCCAAGGTGCTGCGCATCGGCTACCAGAAGTACGGCACGCTGACGCTGCTGAAGGCGCGTGGCACGCTAGAAAAACGCCTGGCGCCGCAAGGCATTACCGTCAAATGGACCGAGTTCCCCGCCGGTCCGCAGCTGCTTGAGGGGCTGAACGTCGGCGCCGTCGATTTCGGCACCGTCGGCGAGGCGCCGCCGATCTTTGCGCAGGCCGCGGGGGCGCAGCTGGTCTACGTCGGCAATGAGCCGCCGGCGCCGGTGGCCGAGGCCATCGTCGTGCCCAGGGGCTCGGCGATCCGTTCGGTGGCAGAGTTGCGCGGCAAGCGCGTGGCGCTGAACAAGGGCTCGAACGTGCATTACCTGCTGGTGCGCCAGCTGGAGAAGGCCGGCATCCCTTACAGCGAGATCCAGCCGGTCTACCTGCCGCCGGCCGATGCGCGTGCCGCCTTCGAGCGCGGCGCGGTCGATGCCTGGGTGATCTGGGACCCGTTCCTCGCCGCAGCCGAGAAGCAACTGGGCGCGCGCGTGCTCGCCGATGGTCGCGGCGCGGACGGCAAGAACGTGGTCAGCAACCACCAGTTCTACCTGGCCTCGCGCCCCTATGCACAAGCAAGGCCGGAGATCGTCAGCCTGATCCTGGACGAACTGGCCACGCTGGGCACCTGGGCGCAAAACAACCCCAAGGAGGCCACCACGGTGCTGACCGGCGAAACCGGGTTGCCGGCCGATGTGCTTGAGCTTGCCGTCTCGCGCTTCTCCTACGGCGCACGCCCGGTCAGCGCCGAGGTGCTGGCCGAGCAGCAACGCATCGCCGACGCCTTCCACTCGCTCAAGCTGATCCCCAAGCCGGTCAAGGTGGCCGATGCGCGCTGGGACGTGCCGCAGCAGCAGGCGAAGCGATAGCCATCTCCATCGCCAAGAACAAAAGGACAACGACATGCAAGTATTCTGGTTCATCCCCACCCACGGCGACAGCCGCTACCTCGGCACTTCGGAAGGCGCGCGCGAGGTCAGCTTCGATTACCTGAAGCAGGTTGCCGTGGCCGCCGATACGCTGGGCTACGAAGGCGTGCTGATCCCGACCGGGCGCTCGTGCGAAGACCCATGGGTGGCGGCATCGGCGCTGGCGGCCGTCACGCAGCGCCTGAAATTCCTGGTCGCGGTGCGCCCCGGCCTGATGGCGCCGACGCTGGCGGCACGGATGGCGGCAACCTTCGACCGCATTTCCAACGGCCGGCTGCTGATCAACCTGGTCACCGGCGGCGATACCGCCGAGCTGGAAGGCGACGGCCTGTTCCTGGACCACACCGCGCGCTACGAGGCCTCGGCCGAGTTCCTGCGCATCTGGCGCCAGGTGCTGGCCGCCAGCCATGACGGCGACAAGGTGGATTTCGAGGGCAAGCACCTGAGCGTGAAAGGTGCCACCGTCCTCTATCCGCCGCTGCAGCAGCCGCATCCGCCGGTGTACTTCGGCGGGTCGTCGGCGCCGGCGCATGCGCTGGCCGGCGAGCAGGTCGATACCTACCTGACCTGGGGCGAGCCGCCCGCTGACGTGGCGCAGAAGCTCGACGACGTGCGCCGGCAGGCCGCGCGCCATGGCCGCACGGTGAAGTTCGGTATCCGCCTGCATGTGATCGTGCGCGAGACCGAAGCCGCCGCCTGGGCTGCAGCGGACGACCTGATCAGCCGGCTCGATGACGAGACCGTGGCGCGTGCGCAAGCCGTGTTCGCCAAGATGGATTCCGAAGGGCAGCGCCGTATGGCCGCGTTGCACGCCGGCGGCGCGCGCCGCACGCGCGAAGCGCTGGAGATCAGCCCCAACCTGTGGGCCGGCGTTGGCCTGGTGCGCGGCGGTGCCGGCACCGCGCTGGTGGGCGATCCGCACACCGTGGCCGAACGCATGCGCGAATACGCCGAGCTGGGCATCGACACCTTCGTGCTGTCCGGCTACCCGCACCTGGAAGAGGCCTACCGCTTTGCCGAACTGGTGTTCCCGCTGCTGCCGCGCTCGGTGCGAGACAAGCTGCCGGGCAAGGTGTTGTCGGGTCCGTTCGGTGAAGTCATGGCGACTGGCATCGTGCCGCGCGCCGCGCAGAGCTGAGGGGAGGGCAACCATGAACGCTCCTCTATTGCAGCCACCGCGCCAGGCACCTCAGGCACTGGTGCGCGCGCTGGCCCCGTGGATCGTGCCGGTGCTGCTGATCGTGGTCTGGCAACTGGCCTCGCAGAACGGCTGGCTCTCCAGTCGCGTGCTGCCGGCCCCGCTGGCCGTGGTGCAGGCCGCCTGGGAACTGGCGCGCTCGGGCGAGTTGTGGAAGCACGTAGGGGTCAGCACCTGGCGCGCGCTGGTGGGGTTTGCCATCGGCGGCGGGCTGGGCCTGCTGCTGGGTCTGCTGACCGGCACCTTCCGCACCGCGGCCACGCTGCTCGACAGCACGCTGCAGATGGTGCGCAATATCCCGGCGCTGGCGCTGATTCCGCTGGTGATCCTGTGGTTCGGCATCGACGAGAGCGCCAAGCTGTTCCTGGTGTCGCTGGGCGTTTTCTTCCCGGTCTACCTGAACACGTATCACGGCATCCGCTCGGTCGATACGGGGCTGGTGGAGATGGCGCGCAGCTACGGTTTGTCCGGCTGGCAGCTGTACCGCGAGGTCATCCTGCCCGGCGCGCTGCCGGGCATCCTGGTGGGCGTGCGTTTCGCGCTGGGGTTGATGTGGGTGGTGCTGATCGTGGCGGAGACCATCTCCGCGCAATCGGGCATCGGCTACATGACCATGAACGCGCGTGAGTTCCTGCAAACCGACGTGGTGCTGGTGGGCATCCTGCTCTATGCGCTGCTGGGCAAGCTGGCCGACTGGCTGTCGCGCGGGCTGGAGCGCTACTGGCTGCGCTGGCATCCGGGCTACGCGGCGGCCTGACCGGCCCGTCGCCCCAATCAAGCAAGGAGATCGAGATGCAGATGTATCCGGTGGAACAAGCGGCATTGGCCGAGCTGGAAGCAGGCCTGGCGCGCCGCGAGGCGGCCAGTCCGGTGGCCGAGGCGCCGCGCAAGGCGGGTGGCGTGGCGTTGCACGTGAGCCAGGTGGTCAAGCGCTATGACGGCCGCGAGGTGCTGCACAACGTGGCGCTGGACGTGGCGCCGGGCGAGTTCCTGGCGATCGTCGGGCGCAGCGGCTGCGGCAAGAGCACGCTGCTGCGGCTGGTGGCGGGACTGGAAGCGGCCGATGGCGGCAGCATCACCGTCGACGGTGAATCCGCGGCGAAGGGCCGCGCGCGGCACGCCGACGTGCGCGTGATGTTCCAGGACGCAAGGCTGCTGCCGTGGAAGCGCGTGCTGGACAACGTCGCGCTGGGCCTGCCGCGCGCACGCCGCGGTGAAGCCGCCAACGTGTTGGCGCAGGTGGGCCTGGCCGACCGCGCCAGGGAGTGGCCCGCACGCCTGTCCGGCGGCCAGCGCCAGCGCGTGGCGCTGGCGCGCGCGTTGGTCCACCATCCACAGTTGTTGCTGCTGGACGAGCCGCTGGGCGCGCTGGATGCGCTCACGCGCATCGAGATGCAGGGGCTGATCGAATCGCTGTGGCGCCGCCTTGGCTTCACGGCACTGCTGGTCACGCACGATGTGTCCGAGGCTGTGGCGCTGGCCGACCGCATCGTGCTGATCGAGGACGGCCGCATTGCCATGGATGAGCGCGTGGCGCTGGCGCGCCCGCGCGAACGCGGCGCGGCGGGATTCGCGCAACTGGAAGCGAAGGTGCTGCAGCGGGTGATGCGGCAAGCGCCGCAGGCGCAGGTACCGTCGCATGCAGGTGTGCATGCCGACCCCGCCGCCACGACCGCGCCACTGAATGTGAGTTGGGCGGCGTGACCGTGCCACCTGCGGCAATGTGCGCCGCGCATATCGACAGGCCGTAATCTCCATTCGCTCGCGCGCGTTGACCTCCTATCATGAGCAGGCAGGCCGATGCGGTGCGACAGTACAGAGGGCGCATGGAGCGCCCGTCATCACCAATCCGACCATGAGGCCGAGGGGCCCGGTCAACCCAAGGAATGCCATGCCAGGCGTGCATGAACCCGCGGGCGCAGTGCCTGCGCTCCAACGTTATCTGGAATCGCTGCCGCGCCAGCCGCTGGCTGACCGGCAATTGTGGCGCGACGCGCGCGGGCAGGTGCAGGGCCAGTTCTTCAACTGCTCGCTGACCAGCGCGTTCGAGCCGCTGGTGACGCTGGCCGACCGGCAGGTGGTGGCGCATGAGGGTTCGATCCACACCTACGCAGAGGACGGCATGGGCCTGGCGGCATGGAAGCTGTTTGCGATGGCGGCCGACGACAACACCCTGGTGTCGCTGGACCGGCTTTCGCGCCTGCTGCATGCCATCAACTACTTTGCCGCCGAGGGCGAGCACAAGCTGGTGCTGAACGTGCATAACCGGCTGCTGGCCGCTGTCACCGACGACCACGGTGCCGCCTTCCGGCGCGCATTGCAGTCGCTGGGCCTGCCGCTGGAGCGCTTTGTGATCCAGGTGCCGGCCAGCGCCAATGACGACCTGGCATTGCTGTTGCATGTGGTTGGCAACTATCGGCGCAACGGTTTCGCGGTAAGCCTGCAGGCGTCGGATCCGGCGGAGGCCGGTGCGCTGATGGCGCACGCGTTGCCGGACTGGCTCAAGCTGGACATGCGCCGCACCTGGACCGACCGCCAGCTGTCGGGCCTGCGTGCCAGCGCGGCCAATGCCGGCGTAACGCTGATCGGGCGGCGCCTGCAGAACGCCGAAAGCATCGAGCGCCTGCAGGCTGCGGGCATCGGCCTGGGGCAGGGCGCCTTCGCCGGCGCGCCGGTCAGTGCGGCAGGGCTGCGCACAGGCCTGGCGAGCGCCGCGCATGCATTGGACAAGGAGGTGGTATGACGCAAGCGAACCGGCTATCCGGCGGCCACGGCACGCGCCTGGACATCCCGCGGCACCTGCAGGTGCTGACCGTGCCGGGGCTGCATGGCAGCGGCCCGGGACATTGGCAGAGCCGCTGGGAGCAGCGCTTCCACGACTGGCAGCGGGTGGAGCAGCACGACTGGTCGCGCCCCAGCCTGCCGCTGTGGGCCGAGCGCGTCTCCGAAGGCGTGATGCGCGCCCAGCGCGTGGCCGCGCGCGGCGCGGTGCTGGTGGCGCACAGCTTCGGCTGCCTGGCGTCGTTGCGCCAGGCGGCGCTGGATCCGGTCGGCATTGCCGGCGCATTGCTGGTGGCGCCGGCCGATCCGGACAAGTTTGGCGTGGCGGCGTTGCTGCCGGCCTACCGCCTGCCGTTTCCGACCATCCTGGTAGCCAGCCGCAACGACCCATGGATGCCGCAGCGCACCGCTTTCAGCTGGGGCACGCTGTGGGGCAGCGAGCTGGTCGATGCGGGCAGCCTGGGCCACATCAATGCCGATTCCGGGCTGGACGATTGGCCTGAGGGTCTCGCGCTGCTCGATACCCTGGTGCAGCGCATCGGTCAGGCCGGTGACGACGGCTCAAGAAGTGATTCATCAGTATCATTGGAGGCGGGTGTCGAAGTGACGTCTACCATTCCATATATCTAAATCATCTAAGAAAATTCATAAAGATTCGTTCTGTTAATAAGGGCGACTCTGCAGAATCTGTCTCGTAGGCCGGTGCAATATGCGCTGGCGTCATAAAGAACGGCCCACCGGGGCCAGCCAGCAGCGCCCGGCGACGCACCGCTCACAGACGAGACGACATGCCACCATCCATTTCCCTGGCGGATACGCCGCCGCCAGCCGCTCCCCGCGTGCCTGACTCCGGCGCCACGCGCGCGCCGCGCAGCCCGTCCAGGCAGCGCTTTACCGTGCTGCCCGGCTTCGGCCTGTCGCTCGGCTTCACGCTGTTCTATCTGACGCTGATCGTCCTGATCCCGCTGTCAGCCACGTTCCTGAAGACGTTCACGATGACGTGGGACGCGTTCTGGACCTCGGTCACGGCGCCGCGCGTGGTGGCGTCGCTGCAGCTGAGCTTCGGCGCGTCGCTGGTGGCGGCCATCGTCAATACGGTGTTCGGGCTGGTGGTGGCCTGGGTGCTGGTGCGCTACCGCTTCCCGGGCAAGCGCCTGATCGATGCGCTGGTGGACCTGCCGTTCGCGCTGCCCACCGCGGTGGCCGGTATCGCACTGACGGCGCTGTTTGCCGGCAATGGCTGGATCGGCCGCTATCTTGAGCCGCTTGGCATCAAGGTCGCGTTCACGCCGCTGGGCGTGGTGGTGGCGCTGACCTTTATCGGCCTGCCGTTCGTGGTGCGCACGGTGCAGCCGGTGCTGGAGGATGTTGAGCAGGAGCTGGAAGAAGCGGCCGCGAGCCTGGGCGCCAACCGCCTGCAGACCTTCCAGCGCGTGATCCTGCCCGCCATCCTGCCGGCGCTGCTGACCGGGTTTGCGCTGTCGTTCGCGCGCGCCACCGGCGAGTACGGCTCGGTGGTCTTTATCTCCGGCAACATGCCGATGGTGTCGGAGATCGCGCCGCTGATGATCTATTCCAAGCTGGAGCAGTACGACTACGCCGGCGCCACCGCGGTGGCGGTGGTGATGCTGGTGATCTCCTTCGGGCTGCTGCTGCTGATCAACCTGCTGCAGGCCTGGACGCGCCGCCATCAATCCGGTGTGCGCGCCGCGCTGGCACCTGAAGCGCCCGCCACGGGCAAGGAGTTCTGACATGGCCGGCGCAGTTGCGGGACGCCTGGGCGGGCAAGCCAACGCCCCGGCCCATCACAGGTTTGACGCCACCGGCGAAGCGCCGTGGGTGCGCTACACGCTGATCACGGTGGCGGTGCTGTTCCTCACGCTGTTCCTGTTCGTACCGCTGGCCTCGGTGTTCTATGAAGCCTTGCGCAAGGGCGTGCAGACCTACTGGGAAGCGTTGATCGAGCCCGACGCACTCGCCGCGATCCAGCTCACGCTGACGGTGGCGGCGATCGCAGTGCCGCTCAATGTGGTGTTCGGCGTGGCGGCGGCGTGGGCCATCGCCAAGTTCGACTTCCGCGGCAAGAACCTGCTGATCACGCTGATCGACCTGCCGTTCTCGGTGTCGCCGGTGATCTCCGGCCTGGTCTACGTGCTGCTGTTCGGCGCGCAAGGCTGGCTGGGGCCGTGGCTGGAAGCGCACGACATCAAGATCATGTTCGCGGTGCCGGGCATCGTGCTGGCCACCATCTTCGTCACCTTCCCCTTTGTTGCGCGCGAGCTGATCCCGCTGATGCAGGCGCAGGGCAGCGAAGAGGAAGAGGCCGCGATCGTGCTGGGCGCCTCGGGCTGGCAGACCTTCCGCCATATCACGCTGCCCAATATCCGCTGGGGCCTGCTGTACGGCGTGATCCTGTGCAATGCGCGGGCGATGGGCGAGTTCGGCGCGGTCTCGGTGGTGTCGGGCCATATCCGCGGGTTGACCAACACCATGCCGCTGCATGTTGAGATCCTCTACAACGAGTACAACTTCGCGGCGGCCTTTGCGGTGGCTTCGCTGCTGACGCTGCTGGCGCTGGTCACGCTCGGCATCAAGACGCTGGTGGAATTGCGCGCCCGCAAGGAAACCGAAGAGGCTGCACCAGAGCGGCCGCTGGCAAGTTTGCAAGGACAAGCATCATGAGCATCCAGGTCAAGAACGTAGAGAAGCGCTTTGGCGACTTTGTCGCGCTGGACAACGTCTCGCTCGATTTCGACGAAGGCGAGCTGACCGCGCTGCTGGGGCCGTCCGGCTGCGGCAAGACCACGCTGCTGCGCATCATCGCCGGCCTGGAGCGCGCCGATGCGGGCCAGATCGTGCTGGCCGGGCGCGATGCCTCGGACCAGCATGTGCGCCAGCGCCAGGTGGGCTTTGTGTTCCAGCACTACGCGCTGTTCAAGCATATGAGCGTGTTCGAGAACGTGGCTTTCGGACTGCGCGTCAAGCCGCGCGCCGAGCGCCCGAGCGAAGCGCAGATCCGCGACAAGGTGCGTTCGCTGCTGGAGCTGGTGCAGCTCGACTGGCTGGCCGACCGCTACCCGTCGCAGCTCTCGGGTGGCCAGCGCCAGCGTATCGCGCTGGCCCGTGCGCTGGCGGTGGAGCCGCGCGTGCTGCTGCTGGACGAGCCGTTCGGCGCGCTCGACGCCAAGGTGCGCAAGGAGCTGCGCCGCTGGCTGCGCCGCCTGCACGACGAACTGCACGTGACCAGCGTGTTCGTCACCCATGACCAGGAGGAGGCGCTGGAAGTGGCCGACCAGGTGGTGCTGATGAACCGCGGCCACGTGGAGCAGTATGGCTCGCCCGAGGCGGTCTACAACCATCCGGCCACGCCCTTCGTGTTCGGCTTCCTCGGCAACGTGAACCTGTTCCACGGCCGCCTGGAAGTGGGCGAGAGCGGCGGCCTGCTGCATACCGGCGAGGCGGTGCTGCCGGTGGTCGGCAGCGGCCATGAGACCGCCGGCGACGCGGTGGCCTATGTGCGCCCCCATGACCTCGACCTGGAACGCTATTCGCCCGGCGCCGACGGCATCGCCGTGACGCTGCGCCGCGCGCTGACGCTGGGCCCGGTGGCGCAGCTTGAACTCGAACGTGAAGACAACCAGGACGTGATTGAAGTCGCGCTGCCGCTGGAGCGCTTCCGCCACGCGGGCTTCCGCGAAGGCGAGCTGCTCGCGGTGCGCCCGCGCCAGCTGCGTGTGTTCACGCAACCGCGTACCACGTCCACCCAACAAGAAAAGGCTACGCCATGAACTTCCAGCAACTCCGTTCCATCCGCGAGGCGGTGCGCCGCCAATTCAACCTGACCGAGGTCGCCAACGCGCTCTACACCTCGCAGCCCGGCGTGTCGCGCCAGATCCGCGAGCTGGAGGAAGAACTGGGGGTGGAGATCTTCGAGCGCTACGGCAAGCGCCTGACCGGGCTGACCGAGCCCGGGCGCGAGATCGTGCGCATCGTCGAACGCCTGCTGCTGGAGGCCGAGAACCTGCGCCAGGCCGGCGACGAATACGCCGGCCGCCATACCGGCCGCCTGACCGTTGCCACCACCCACACCCAGGCGCGCTATGCACTGCCGCGTGTGGTGCAGGCATTCCGCCGCGAATACCCGCATGTGACGCTGGCACTGCAGGAGGCGTCGCCTACGCATATCGTTGAGTTGCTGCTGACGGGGCAGGCCGATATCGGCATCGCCACCGAGGCCCTGGCTACCGAGGCCGGGCTGACCTCGTTCGAGGCCTACAGCTGGCAGCACGTGCTGGTGGTCTCGCCCGGCCATCCGCTCACGCGCCTGCCCGAGCCGACGCTCGAAGACGTGGCCGGCTTCCAGCTCATTACCTACGACGCCGGCTTCACCGGCCGCCGCAAGATCGACAGCGCCTTTGCCGAGGCCGGCCTGCAGCCGGAGATCGTGCTGACCGCGCTGGACGCCGACGTGATCAAGACCTACGCCGAACTGGACCTGGGCGTGGGCATCATTGCCTCGATGGCCTATGACGAGCGCAAGGATTCCGGCCTGGTGCGGATCTCGGCCGACCACCTGTTCGCGCCCAACACCACCAGCGTCGCGGTGCGGCGGGGCGCCTACCTGCGCGGCTATGCGCACGCCTTTATCAACATGTTCGCGCCGCACCTGTCGCCCGACACCGTCAGCAGCGCGCTGTCCGAACAGGAGCGCCAGGCCCTGGCGGCCTGATTCCGGCCTGATTCCGGGCGGCTGCCAGGCGGCGCAGGGGCCACCCGAGCGCCACCGGCCTGCGCCATCCGCCCCGGCACGGTGCCGTTCGCGCCCCGTGCCCGCCGTTCGTCGCAAGAGACTTTCTTCGTGCCCGGGTGAGGGGTACAGTCCTTGCACGTGCCCGCGCCTTGCCGTACGGCGAGCGCCGTACGTGTACCGCAGTGCAACAAAGCTTGCGCGCGGCCGCCGGTCTGCAAGGGCCGGGCAAGGGAGACAGAGACGATCATGCGAGACGACGAACCGCTGCTGCGCTGGCAGTGGCGCGGCTATGCCCGCAACCACCAGCATCCCCGCAACCTGCTGCTGCATATCGTGGCCGTGCCGATGTTCATGGCAGGCACCGTGCTGGGCCTCTACGGCCTGTTGCGCCTGAGCCTGCCGGCGGTGGCGCTGGGGCTGGTGTGCATGGGCATGTCGATGGCCCTGCAGGGCCGGGGGCACCGGCTGGAAGCCCACGCGCCGGAACCGTTTGCCGGGCCGGCGGACATCGCCGGCCGCATCCTGGCCGAGCAGTGGATCACCTTCCCGCGCTATGTGCTGTCCGGCCAATGGTGGCGCGCGCTGGCCGGCCGGCGTGCCGGGCAGGGCGGCTGAGGTGGCCCGCGCTGCCCGTTTCATCACATTCCCGCATTGCGCCAGGCTCAGTCCGCGCTAACATGAACGCCATGGACCGCTGCTTCTCCAACGTCGCCACCGCCATCCCCTCCCGGCTCAATATCCTCGGGCGCGACCTGCTGTTCGTGCTGTGCATGAACTCGGTGATCGCCATCAGCCTGAACTACGGCTTCCAGACCGGCGGCAGCCTGTGGCACAACTTTGTCTACAGCCAGCTGATCGGCCTGTCGATCTGGGTGCTGATCGACATCCCGCGCGTGGTGATCTGGTGGAACGACCGGCCGCGCCGCTGGCCCTTCCTGCTGCTGGCCGCCGCCGCGGTGCCCGCGGGCGTGGTGTTCGGCAGCTGGGCCACGCGCGTGGCGCTGGACCTGCCGCCCAAATCGGCGGACGAAGCCGGCGGCATGCTGCGTATGTGCCTGGTGGTGGGCATGCTGGCCGCGGCCTCGATGATCTATTTCTACTGGTCGCGCGAGAAGCTGGCCTCGCTGGAGCGCCAGGCCGCGCTGGACGCCCTGCAGCGCGAAGAAGCTGAAAAGCAGCTGGTGCGCGCACAGCTGATGGCGCTGCAGGCGCAGATCGAGCCGCATTTCCTGTTCAACTCGCTGGCCAACCTCGACGGGCTGATCGCCACCGACCCGCCCGCCGCGCGCCAGCTGCTGCAGCGCCTGATCGGCTTCCTGCGCATGTCGCTGGCGCATACCCGCGCCGAGCAATGCACGCTGCGGCAGGAGTTCGAGCTGCTGCGCAGCTACCTGGACATCCAGGGCATGCGCTTCGGCCAGCGGCTCTCGTTCGACATCGACCTGCCGCGCGAACTGGCGAAGGTTGAGATCCCGCCCATGCTGATCCAGCCGCTGGTGGAAAACGCGGTCACGCACGGCATCGAGCCCTGCATGATCGGCGGCCATATCCGGCTGTCGGCGCGCGCGGCCGGCGACAATGCGGTGCAGGTCATCATCGCCGATACCGGCGTGGGCTTTGGCCATGCCTCAGGCAAGGGCTCGGGCCTGGGCATCACCCATGTGCGCGAGCGGCTGGCGCGCATCTTTGGCGCGGCGGCCTCCATGCAGATGGAAGAGAACACCCCGCGCGGCGTGGTGGTGCGGCTGACGCTGCCGCTGGAGCGCCCGGCCGAAGCGCCCACCCTGACCCAGACAGTCACCAATGTGCCGGAGGGCATGCCAGCATCGGCCCCGGCCATGCAACGGCTCTGACGCGCACCGCCTGCCAGCACGCCTGACAAGAAGAACGGCTGGCGGTGCCGCTGACAACGCCTGGACCCATCCACCACCCCAACGCCCCCATGACCCCGACCCTTCTGATCGCCGATGACGAAGCGCTGCTGGCGCGCGTGCTGGAATCCGAACTGATGTCGCTGTGGCCCGAGGCCCGTATCGTTTCCGTGGTCCACGACGGCGTGGCCGCGCTGGCGGCGGCGCGCGAGCACCAGCCGCGCGTGGCCTTCCTGGATATCCGCATGCCGGGCATGAGCGGCATGGACGTGGCGCGCGAACTGATCGAATTCGACACCCCGCCGCTGGTGGTCTTCGTGACCGCTTACGACCAGTTTGCGCTGGAGGCGTTCGAGCGCGCCGCGGTGGACTATGTGCTCAAGCCGGTGCAGCGCGAACGGCTGGAGGCCACGGTGCAGCGCCTGAAGGACCGGCTGGCCGGCCCCGCCGACGATGAAGACACCGAGTCCGAAGCCTCGATCGCGGAGACGGACCGGCTCGGCCAGTTGCTGGCGCGCCTGGAATCGCTGGAGCACGCCACCCCAGGCACGGGCGGTGCGCCGCAGCGGCAGTACCTGCGCTTTATCAAGGCACTGGTGGGGCAGGAGGTGCGCATCATCCCCGTGGACGAAGTCATCTATCTGGAGGCCACCGACAAGTACGTCAACGTGGTCTCCGGCGCCGGCGAAGCGCTGATCCGCACCAGCCTGCGCGAGCTGACGCAGCAGCTGGACCCGGAGCGCTTCTGGCAGGTCCATCGTGGCACCGTGGTCAACATCACCTGCGTGGCCAGCGCGGTCAACCAGTCGCTGGGACGGCTGTCGCTGCGGCTGCGCGACCGTCCTGAACTGCTTCCGGTGGCGCGCCAGTACGCGCACCTGTTCAAGCAGATGTAAGCGCGGTCGGCGGGCGGCGTGGCCGCCACCTGGCTGCAGAGGGCATGGGTTTTCCTCTATGATGCGGGCTTCGGCCCGTATTTTTTTGGGGCTGCCGCCTCCCGTCCTGCCGCACAGCCCCTGCCACCAGCGCCATGTCCACCGCCGCACTCGATCCCACGCGCAATTCCCTTCGTCATGATGCCCAGGTGATTGGGCTGGTTGGCCTGGCCCACGGGGTCTCACACTTCTACCACCTGTTGCTGGCCCCGCTGTTCCCCTGGGTCAAGGCGGAATTCGGCCTGAGCTATGCCGAGCTGGGCCTGCTGATGACGGTGTTCTTCGCGGTCTCGGCGGTGGTGCAGACCGCGTCCGGCTTTGTGGTCGACCGCTTCGGCGCGCGGCCGGTGCTGTTTGCCGGGCTGGCCTTCCTGGGCGCCGCGGCCTTGCTGCTGTCGACCAGTTCCGGCTACGCCGCGCTGCTGTTCGGCGCGGCCGTGGCGGGGCTGGGCAACGGCGTATTCCACCCGGCCGACTTCACGCTGCTGAACAAGCATGTGTCGCAGCCCCGGCTGGGCCATGCGTTCTCGGTGCACGGCATTTCCGGCAACCTGGGCTGGGCGGCGGCGCCGCTGTTCCTGGTGGCGATCGCCAACCTGGCCAGCTGGCGCGTGGCGCTGGCGGCGGCCTCGGCGGTGGCCTTTATCGTGCTGGCCGTGCTGGTGGTGCTGCGCCATGTGCTGGACCCGCGCGAAGTGCAGGGCGCCGTGGGCCGGCCTGCGGCCAAGGCTGCGGGGGCGGGCGGCAGCGTGCTTGGCTTCCTGCGCCTGCCGCAGGTGTGGGTGTGCTGGGCCTTCTTCCTGCTGACCACATTCTCCGCCGCCGGCATCCAGAGCTTTGCGCCGACTGCGCTGACCTACCTGTACGGTATGCCGTTCACGCTGGCGACCGCGTCCTACACCATCTACATGCTGTGCAGCGCCGGCGGCATGATCGTCGGCGGCTTTGCCGCCAGCCGCACCAGCAACCATGACCGGCTGATCGCGGTGAGCTTCACGGTGTCGGGGCTGATGGCAGTGCTGGTCGGGCTGAACCTGGTGCCGGCGCTGCTGGTGCCGGTGCTGATGGGCGGGATCGGCTTTGGCGCAGGTACCGCGGGGCCGTCGCGCGACCTGCTGGTGCGCGCGGCCGCCCCCGCCGGTGCCACCGGGCGCGTCTATGGCGTGGTCTACTCGGGCCTGGATATCGGCCTGGCGTGTGGCCCGTTGTTCTTCGGTGCGCTGATGGATGCAAAGCTGCCGGCCTGGGTGTTCTTCATGATCGGCGGCTTCCAGCTGCTGTCGATCTTCACCGCGGTGACGGTGGGCAACGGCAACCGCTCGCGCCGCGGCGCGACGGCGGGCCAGGCGGAGGCCGCCTAGCCCGGGCCGGGCCACCCAAGCACCGCCTTCCGAATTCGATCGCCTGAGGATGCTCTCATGTCAATGACGCCGGCCAATGCCACCCAGCCTGACGATTCCGAACACGGCACCCCGCTGCCGGGCGGCCATATCCTGGTCGATGCGCTGCTGGCGCACGGCGCCGAGCTGGCCTTCGGCGTGCCGGGCGAAAGCTATCTCGCCGTGCTCGACGGCTTCCACCGCCGCCGCGATCAGTTGCGCTTCATCATCTGCCGCCAGGAGGGTGGGGCCGCCGTCATGGCCGAGGCCTACGGCAAGCTGACCGGCCGCCCCGGGCTGGCCTTCTGCACGCGCGGGCCGGGCGCCACCAATGCCAGCATCGGCGTGCACACTGCCTTCCAGGACTCGACGCCGATGATCCTGTTCATCGGCCAGGTCGGCACCGACTTCATGGACCGCGAGGCTTTCCAGGAAATCGACTACCGCCGCATGTTCGGCCAGATGGCCAAGTGGGTGGCGCAGATCGACCGGGTCGAACGCATCCCCGAATACATTGCGCGCGCCTACCAGACCGCCACCTCGGGCCGTCCGGGTCCGGTGGTGCTGGCGCTGCCCGAAGACATGCTGGCGCAGACTGCGGTAGTGCCGCAGTTGCAGGCCTACCAGCGCGTCATGAGCTGGCCCGGCGAGGCCGACCTGGCGCGGCTGGCCGAGATGCTCAACGCCGCCGAGCGTCCCTTCGTGCTGGCCGGCGGCAGCGGCTGGACGCCGCAGGCCTGCGCCGACCTGCAGGCCTTTGCCGAGCGCTTCGCGCTGCCGGTGGGCTGCGCCTTCCGCGGCCAGGACCTGTTCGACAACCGCCATCCCAACTACGCCGGCGATGTCGGCATCGGCATCAACCCGGCGCTGGCCGAGCGCGTCCGCAACGCCGACCTGGTGCTGGCCATCGGCCCGCGGCTGGGTGAGATGACCACCAGCGGCTACGCGCTGATCGCCGCGCCGCGACCCGCGCAAAAGCTGATCCACGTGCACGCCGGCGCCGAGGAACTGGGCAGCGTGTACCAGGCCGACCTGATGATCCAGGCATCGATGCCGGCCATCGCCGCGCGCCTGGCCGGCCTGCAGCCCGCCGCCGCGCCGCGCTGGCAGGGGTGGACCGAAGCCGCGCATGCCGACTATGAACGCTACCTGCAGCCGCCCGCGTTCAGGGGGCAGGGCGTCGACATGGCCGAAGTCATCCGCACGCTGGACCAGTTGCTGCCGGCCGACGCGGTCGTGACCAATGGCGCCGGCAACTACGCCAGCTGGCTGCACCGCTATTTCCACTATCGCCCGTTCACCAGCGGCGGCCGCGGCCAGCTGGCTCCGACCAGCGGCGCGATGGGCTATGGCGTGCCGGCGGCGGTCGGCGCCAAGATCGCCTTCCCGCAGCGCACCGTGGTGGCGCTGGCCGGCGATGGCTGCTTCCTGATGAATGGCCAGGAACTGGCTACGTCGATGCAATACCAGGCGCCGGTGATCTTCATCGTCGTCAATAACGGCATGTACGGCACCATCCGGATGCACCAGGAACGCGAATACCCGACCCATGTCTCGGGCACGGAGCTGCACAACCCCGACTTTGCCGCGCTGGCGCGCGCCTATGGTGCGCGCGGCGCGACCGTAACCACGACCGAAGCCTTTGCCCCGGCATTGCGCGAGGCATTGGCCGCTCCGGTATCCACGCTGATCGAGATCCAGGTGGACCCGGACGTGATCACGCCGCGCACGACGCTGAGCGCGATCCGCGCGCAAGCGCTGGCCAGTCAGAAGCCATGAGCCCGTGCGGCCCGACCGGATTCTTTCTTACCTATCAGGAGACCATCGATGAAGCCCGTCACCACCGACCTGTGCGACGCGCATGAAGACCGCCTTGCCGACGGCACCCTGCGCGTGATGGCGCCGGTGTTCCGAGTCTTCGGCAAGCAGGGCGCCTTTGCCGGCCCCGCCGCCACGCTCAAGGTGTTCGAAGACAACTCGCTGGTGCGCACCGCGCTGGAAGCGCCGGGGCAGGGCCGGGTGCTGGTGATCGACGGCGGCGGCTCGCTGCGCTGCGCGCTGGTGGGCGGCAACCTTGGCCTGCTGGCCGAGAAGAACGGCTGGGTCGGCATCGTCGTCAACGGCTGCATCCGCGATACCGCGGAGCTGGACGTGTGCGACATCGGCATCCGCGCGCTGGCCGTGCATCCGCAGAAGAGCCAGAAGCGCAACGTCGGCGAAAGCGACGTCGCGGTGCAGATGCCCGGCGCGGTGGTGCGCCCGGGCAACTGGATCTACGTCGACGCCGACGGTGTGCTGGTGTCGGACGAAAAGCTGGGGAACTGAGCATGCCGCGCGTCTTTGTCTACGGCACGCTGCGTGCCGGCGAGGTCAACGACCTGAATGCCGCCGCCCAGCGCCACGGCATTGCCGCGCCCACGCTGCTGGGCACGGGGACGATCGCGGGCAGGCTCTTTGACTTCGGCGCCTATCCCGGCCTAGTGCTGGACGCTGGTGGCGGGCCGGTGGTGGGCGATATCTATGAGATTGCCGAGGCGTTGTTGCCGGTCCTCGACGAGATCGAAGAGGTTTATCCCGGACAGGCCACGCTGTTCGTGCGCGAGGAACGGGCCGTGTTGCACAACGGCCAGCCTATCGCCTGCCTGCTGTATCCGGTGGCCGAGTCAGCGGTGGCCACGCTGCCGCGCATCGACAGCGGCGACTGGGTGGCCTATCGCCGCGCACGCGATACGGCCGCGGCCTGAACCCCGGCTCGTTTCACCCATTCGCGGCGCCGTTTGCTTTTGCGTAGCATGACCGGCGATGACATCGACCAATGGAATCGACGGCCATGAACGCTCCGCAATCCCTGCAGCCGCAGGTCTTTCCCCGGCAGTTCTTTATCCACGCCGGCGACGTGCGGCTGTCCGCCACCAGTTGGGGTGAGCCCGGGCCAGGGCGGCCCACCATCGTCCTGGTGCACGGCTATCCCGACAGCAGCGAGGTCTGGCACGGCGTGGCGGCGCAACTGGCGGGGCGCTTCCATGTGGTGACCTATGACGTGCGCGGGGCGGGGCGCTCAACCGCGCCGCGTGCGACTGACGCTTACCGGCTGCCGAAGCTTGCCGATGACTTCATCGCAGTCATCGACGCGGTCTCGCCGCAGCGCGCGGTGCACCTGGTGGGGCACGACTGGGGTTCGATCCAGAGCTGGGAGTTCGTCACCGATGTACGGCTGCAAGGGCGGATCGCCTCATTTACCTCTTGCTCCGGCCCATGCCTGGACCACGCGGCAATCGGCCTGCGCGAACTGCGCGGGCAGCAGTCGCTGGCTGCGTTGGGCAAGACGCTGCGGCAGCTGGCGGCATCGTGGTATATCGGCGCCTTCCACCTGCCGTGGCTGCCTGAACTGACCTGGCGGTTGTGGCTGGGCCGCGCCTGGCCGCGCTACCTGCGCCTGACCGAGAACCTGCGCACGGGTCCCAGCTCCACACAAACCGCCGACGGCTGCCACGGTGTGCGCTTGTACCGCGCCAACTTCCTGCCGGTGCTACGCGCCCCGCGCCAGCGTCATGCCCATGCGCCGGTGCAGGTGATCGTGCCGCTGCATGACCGCTATGTGAAGCCGGCGCTGACCGAAGACCTGCACCGCTGGACCACGCAGCTCTGGCGCCGCACCGTGCCCGCGCACCATTGGCTGCCGCTGGCCGACGCCCAGGGGTTTGCCGCCATGGTGCGGGAATTTATCGAGCATTTGGAAGGGGAGCCGGCCTCACCGGCGCTGCGTGCCTCGCGCCTCCGCTAGCGGCCGCAGCGCATCCTGCACATTTTTCACGATGTGGAAAGATGTTTTGGACCGCAAAAATACATGGTTTGCGTAGCACAAGACCATTTCTCATGATGGAAGATCATGTCCCGCATCGTGAAATAAAATCGCTAAGTCATTGAATTGCTGAATGAAAAAAACTAAGCAGTAACTGCAGATCGAGGTTGTTGCAACGCGGGAGGGTTCTCTACACTCTTATATAAGACACATGACCTGAGACGCGAAAAACAGCGGCCCACGCAGCAGCACCGCGACGCAGTCCAGGCCAGGTGATCAAGAGATTCTCAGCCATCCCCGCATCATCAGGAGAGTGACCATGACCCGCCAAGAACAGATCCAGGCCCTGCAGAAAGACTGGGAGACCAATCCCCGCTGGAAGGGTATCAAGCGCAACTTCACCGCCGAAGACGTGGTGCGCCTGCGTGGTTCGGTCCAGGTCGAGCACACTCTGGCCCGCCGCGGCTCCGAAAAGCTGTGGAACCTGCTGCACACCGAGCCGTTCGTCAACTCGCTGGGCGCGCTGACCGGCAACCAGGCCATGCAGCAGGTGAAGGCCGGCCTGAAGGCCATCTACCTGTCGGGCTGGCAAGTTGCCGGCGACGCCAACCTGGCCGGTGAAATGTACCCCGACCAGTCGCTGTACCCGGCCAACTCGGTGCCGCAAGTCGTCAAGCGCATCAACAACACCTTCCAGCGCGCCGACCAGATCCAGTGGAGCGAAGGCAAGGGCGACACCGACTTCTTCGCCCCGATCGTGGCTGACGCTGAAGCCGGCTTCGGCGGCGTGCTGAACGCATTTGAACTGATGAAGTCCATGATCGAAGCGGGCGCCGCCGGCGTTCACTTCGAAGACCAGCTCGCTTCGGTGAAGAAGTGCGGCCACATGGGCGGCAAGGTGCTGGTGCCGACCCGCGAAGCCGTCGCCAAGCTGACCGCTGCCCGCCTGGCCGCCGACGTCTCGGGCGTGCCGACCCTGGTGATCGCCCGTACCGACGCCGAGGCCGCGGACCTGCTGACCTCGGACGTGGACGAAAACGACAAGCCGTTCTGCACCGGCGAGCGCACCGTGGAGGGCTTCTACCGCGTCAGGAACGGCCTGGCGCAGTCGATCTCGCGTGCACTGGCCTACGCTGAAGTCGCTGACCTGGTGTGGTGCGAAACCGGCAAGCCGGACCTCGAGTTCGCGAAGAAGTTTGCCGAAGCCGTGCACGCCAAGTTCCCGGGCAAGATGCTGGCCTACAACTGCTCGCCGTCGTTCAACTGGAAGAAGAACCTGGACGACGCCACCATCGCCAAGTTCCAGAAGGAACTGGGCGCGATGGGCTACAAGTTCCAGTTCATCACGCTGGCCGGCTTCCACTCGCTGAACTACTCGATGTTCAACCTGGCCTACGGCTACGCCCGCAACCAGATGAGCGCGTTCGTGGAACTGCAGGAAGCCGAGTTCAAGGCAGCCGAGAAGGGTTTCACCGCGGTCAAGCACCAGCGCGAAGTCGGCACCGGCTACTTCGACGCCGTGACCCAGACCATCGAAGGCGGCCAGTCGTCGACGACCGCACTGAAGGGTTCGACCGAAGACGAGCAGTTCTTCGAAGACAAGAAAGTGGCCTGACTCTCCTGGTCACCCCCGCCGGGACGTGGGTCCGGCGGTTAAAGAAAGCGTGTGACCATCACGCTTTCTGATTTAGGCGCCGCGCCGTTCTCTCTCAGGGACGGCGCGGTTTTTTATTTGCCAATGCTGGCGCGGGTTGGCGGGTAGCTGTTCAAAATCTACGCAGGCAGTCGAGACGGTGCTGAGGCGTACGGGGTCGCCCCGTTTTGTGTTACCAATGGCGTCGAGAGTAGTACGACGTGAAAGGGCATGCGAGCCGCCAGTAGAGCCGGTCTGAAAATGGCGTTCTTGCTCTCAGAGGCCTATGCTTGACTCAGTCTACTGCACGCTAACCGCGATGAAGCGCCACGTTTCTCACCTTCCCGGTTACCCGAAACACCCGCCGCATGGCGCGCGCTATTACCTCGCGCTCGTCGCTGGATTGCTCATTCTGGGCTGCCTGTACCTTGCCGTCGCAGCGTAACGAGCTCCGGTGCATTGCAGTGAAAGCGCTGGAAGCAAGCGATCTACGCCTGTCGTAGACGTTCTAGTTGCCTTCGCAACCCCGGGGGAAGTTCAGCTGGAGCGAAAAATGCGAGCGATATTTGCCAGAGGCTTGTCGCACGCGACAACGGCAAGCCTGTAATAAGGACGTCGGCGCGAAAATGCATAGCGTGCTGACGCGCCAGGCAAAGCGCGGCCTGGTGGGAGGCAACTGGCAACTGGCAACTGGCCACCAGGGGCCGCGCGGGAAGGTCTTACCCTCGGCATCGGCCGCAACTCAGCTCAGCGCCGGTGCAAGCGGCAGCCGGCCGGCTACGACACGCCTCTTGCTCCCGCGCGGGGCATCGCCAAAGCACTTTCGCCTGCGAATCAGTCCGTCACGGCCATGGACGATTAAATCGGCCTTCTCCTGCTGGGCCATTGCTGTGCCTGCATCAATGGCCGCCTCCCGGGAAGGGAAGAATTGACGGTCGGTGGATCCATCCTCAATTTCAACTACCCATTGAAGACCCTCGATTCGTACGACGTGTATGTTTCTTCCTGGCATGGCCGTCTCCTGAAGTCGTCGGATCCAGTTTCTGCATGCTGCTCGCCGTCCGGTATCAGGCGCCGTCTGACAAAAAGAGCCCGCACTGAGGCGGGTCACGCCCTGAGATTGGCGCTAGGGGGCGCGCTGCCCCGGCTGCGCCGGTTGGTTCTGTTGCATTTCGAACAGTTCTACCCCCTAAAGGGATGTTTCTTAATTGAAACTTGAGCCAACGCTACTGCGACTACGAGGATACGGTCATGCGCCCTTATGCCTCAGGATTGGCCACTTATATCTTGCTGTCCCTGATGCTGACCCCTGACCTATGGATCCCATGGCTGCTGCGGGCGGAATTATTTAGGGGGTTGATCGCCTTTGGGGTACTGGCCATGTGCATGCCGGCAGTCTTCGCATGTTTCGCACTGGCCACCCAAGTAGGGCAATGACGAATGCATTCCACAATGCGCGCCCAATGCAGTTGGTGCATTCCGCATTGACAGCTAAAACTCGGCTGCAACACGCTGGGCCGGCCTTCAGGCGGGTTTGGCAATCGACCAAGGTTAGACCGTGAGTACAACCGAAGCCGTACCTTGCTTACTATGCTCCGCATTGGCGCGACGCTGGCTCGACCGACAAGATCGCCTGCATGGCAGCCGCATTTACCGTTGCGCTGCCTGTGGTGGGCGATTCGCAGTCGCTGGCGATGCGCTGGGCGCCATCGAACAGGGGCGTTGGGATGTTGCTGAGCTGAAAGCCGCGGTTAGGCAGAACATTGCTTCGGGCATCCTGCCACGCATCGAGGACACTAAAGGAAGCCCGAGCGTGATAGCGGTCGGCCGTCAGGCATCCTGAGCTCGGTCGGATGAACGAGTAAGCCTGATCGGCCGAGACCAACTACCTCTTTGGCATGATGCACATAGTGCCGCTACCGGGCCGGCGATCCGCGCGCACGAAGTCGCGCGGGTTCGAGGCGATTGGGGACGCAGCGGCGTCAGCGCTGCCTCGGGCGCTACCCCCGCCAGATGTCAAGGTTGGCGGCAACGAATCGGGAGATGGCAGTCGCAGACAGTGATTGCCCGCGAACAGGTTGGGGGGGGCGGCCCCGCATGAGCCGACATCGAAGCACTGGGCCTGCGGCCGGCGCGAATTTGCTGAAACGCAATAAATTGTCACTTTTGCCAACTTGCAGCATTTGGGTGATTCCCGCCGTAAGAGAGATGGCTTAAAGTGCCGGGGCCTTTATCGGCACTTTCCGAGCCACTCACCAAGAACAACATCATGAAAGCATCTCTCTCGCTCGTTTCCTGCGCCGTCGCGGCGGCACTGCTGGCCGGCTGTTCCGGCGGCATGCCCACCAATCTCGAGGGCGTGATGAGCGCCGGCACTTCGCTGGCCAAGGCTGCCACGCTGTCCGACGCCGACGTAAAGAGCCTGTCCGACCAGGCCTGCGCTGAATCGGACAAGACCAACAAGATCGCCGCTGCCAACACCACCTACAGCAAGCGCCTGGTCAAGATCATGGGCGGGCTGAAGAACAGCGACGTGCCCAACGTCAATGCCAAGGTCTACATGACCAAGGACGTCAACGCCTGGGCCATGGCCAACGGCTGCGTGCGCGTCTACAGCGGCCTGATGGACATGATGACCGACGATGAAGTGCGCGGCGTGCTGGGCCATGAGCTGGGCCACGTGGCGCTGGGCCACACCAAGAAGGCGATGCAGGTTGCCTACACTGCCACGGCGGCACGCGGCGCGGCGGCAGCGGCCGGCAACGGCGCGGTGGCGGCACTGTCGCAGTCGCAACTGGGCGAGCTGGGCGAGAAGCTGATCAACGCGCAGTTCTCGCAGTCGCAGGAAAGCGCGGCGGATGACTACTCCTTCGACCTGCTGACCAAGAACAAGGCCAACACGCGTGGCCTGGTGACGGCGTTCCAGAAGCTGGCCAAGCTGGACGGCGGCAAGTCCGGCATGTTCTCGTCGCACCCGGGCTCGGAAGACCGCGCCAAGCATATCGAGCAGCGCATCAGCAAGGCTTCGTAAGCGGCCTGCGCAAGCAAAAAACCGCCCGCACCGGTCATGCCGGTGCGGGCGGTTTTGCTTTGTTGGCGCGATGCGCCCGGGGGTCAGCGGTAGACGATCACCGGGATGTCGGTATGCGTCAGCACCTTCTGCGTCTCGCTGCCCAGCAGCAGGCCGGACAACCCGCGCCGGCCATGAGACGCCATGAAGATCACGTCGCAGCCATGGCGCTCGGCCGCGTCGATGATGCCCAGGTAGGGCACCGCAAAGGTCGACATATCGGCGTCAAAGGTCACGCCGGCCGACGTGGCCAGGTTCTCGATTTCCTTCAGGTACAGCTTGGCCTGGTTCTCGATGCGGTCCTTGAAGGCCTGCGGGGCCTCGACCACGATTTCGCTGAACGGCGTGTAGGGGTACTCCTCCAGGCAGACATAGGCTGTGACGCGCGCGCCGATGGCCTTGGCGAGCTCCAGCCCGCCGTTGATGGCTTTCTTGGAGAGTTCCGAGCCGTCGGTGGGTAGCAGGATATGTTGGAACATGCGGGGCTCCTTTTCTGACTAGGGGATCGGGGCAGGGCAGCCAGCTGGCATCGGCGGATGCCGGGGCGCCGGGACGCGCCTGTCACGAATCCATTGTAGTCAGTGTGCCGAGAAGGGCATTGCGCGGAATCAATTGCAATGAAAGTGTCTCAGCACACGGCAGGTGCCCCAGCCTTCAGCCCGCCAGGACCTCCGCAACCGGCATGGCCGCGGCCTGTTCGGCCCGGCGCCAGTAGGACGGGTTGCCGTAGGTGTTCTTCAGGTGATCGATAAACAGCCGCACCCGCAGCGGCAGGTGCTTGCGCTGCGGAAACACCGCATGGATGCCGATCGGCGGCGCCTGGAACTCATCCAGCACCGTCACCAGCCGCCCGCTGGCGATCTCGCTGCCCACCTCCCACCAGGAGCGCCACGCCAGCCCGTTGCCTTGCAGGCACCACTCATGCAGCACCGCGCCGTCGCTGCATTCCATGGTGCCGCCCACCTTGACCGTGACCGCGCGGCCTTCCTCCTGGAATACCCAGCCACGCTGCACATTGGCGCTGGCGCCAAAGGCAAGGCAGTTGTGGCGCTGCAGCTCTTCCGGCGCCCCGGGGCACCCGGCGCGCGCCAGGTACTCGGGCGAGGCCACCACCACGCGGCGCGTCTCGGCCAGACGGATCGATACCAGGCTGGAATCGGGCAGGTCGCCCAGGCGGATGGCGCAGTCGAAGCCTTCATTGACCAGGTCGACCACGCGGTCAGACAGGTCCAGCGTGATTGAAACGTCGGGGTGCGACTCAATAAACAGCGGCACCAGCGGCGCCACGTGCTTGCGGCCATAGCCCGCCGGGGCGGTCACGCGCAGGTGCCCGCTGGCCTTGACCCCGCCGGCAGAGACGCTGGCCTCGGCGTTGTGCAGGTCGTTCAGGATGCGCTGGCAGTCTTCCAGGAAGGCAGAGCCTTCAAAGGTCAGGCTGATCTTGCGCGTGGTCCGTACCAGCAGCTTGACCCCCAGGCGCTCCTCCAGCGCGTCGATGCGCCGCCCGATGATGGCCGGCGCCACGCCTTCAGCCGCCGCCGCTGCGGAAAGGCTGCCGCGCGACGCGACGGATACAAAGGTCTCCAGTTGTTTGAAATGGTCCACAAATGTTTGCCTGATGTACGTGCGGTGTGCCGGCATGGTCACGCAGTCGGTGGCGTTGCGTCCATATGGCCGGCAGTGAGGAGGATTTGGTGCGGAGTTTTGTTTTAGTCAGCCAAGATTAGTGGCGTAAAAGTAAAAGATCAAGTGACCCGCGACCACTTTGCCGCAGTGCAGCGTCTCCCTACAATTCGATGCATTCAATGGTGTACAGAGCCACGCAGCTGTGGTCTGCTCGTCCCATCCACCCCAGTCGCCCGTACCGTTGCAGGTTGCCCAGGCCCTCATGAACAAGATCCGCGCAGTCGTCTTCGATGCCTATGGCACGCTGTTCGACGTGTATTCCGTCACCGCGCGCGCGGAACAGCTGTTCCCGGGCCGCGGCGAGGCGCTGGCGCTGCTGTGGCGGGACCGGCAGATCGACTACACGCGCATCCGCACCATGGCCGCCCCCGATGGCTCGCGCTACAAGCCGTTCTGGGCGATCACCGTGGACGCGCTGCGCTACGCCGCCGAGCGCCTGAACCTGACGCTGGATGAAGCCGCCGAAGCGCAGCTGCTCAAGGAATACGCGTGTTTGTCCGCGTTCCCGGAGAACCTGGGAGCGCTCAAGCGCCTGCGCCGCGCCGGGCTGCCGCTGGGCATCCTGTCCAACGGCAACGCCGAGATGCTGGACATCTCGGTCAAGAGCTCCGGCATGCATGGCCTGTTCGACCACGTGTTGTCGGTGGACGCCGTGCGCCAGTACAAGACCGCGCCGGCCGCCTACGCGCTGGGGCCGCAAGCCTTCAGCCTGCCCGCGGAAGAGATGCTCTTTGTCTCGTCCAACGGCTGGGATGCCTGCGGCGCCACCTGGTTCGGCTACACCACGTTCTGGATCAACCGTGCCGGCCATCCGGCGGAGCGGCTCGACGTAGCCCCCTCCGGCACCGGGCACGACATGAACGACCTGCTGGAATTCGTCCGCGCGCGTGGCGTGGCGGTGTAGCAGGGTCCCTTCAACCAAGCCTTACCGCTATCGATCACAGGAGAAGACTGATGGCTATCACGCTGCCCGCGGGCATGAAGATTACCGGCGAGATCCTGCCGGCCTACGAAGATATCCTCACGCCGGAAGCCCTGGCCCTGGTAGACAAGCTGCACCGCGCCTTTGAACCGCGCCGTCAGGAACTGCTGGCCGCGCGCGTGGAACGCGCCAAGCGCCTGGACGCCGGTGAGCTCCCCGACTTCCTGCCGGAAACCAAGAGCATCCGTGAAGGCGACTGGAAAGTTGCTCCGATCCCCCAGGCCCTGGAATGCCGTCGCGTGGAAATCACCGGCCCGGTCGAGGCCAAGATGGTCATCAACGCCTTCAACTCGGGCGCTGACAGCTACATGACCGACTTCGAGGATTCCAACACCCCCAACTGGCACAACCAGCTGCAGGGCCAGGTCAACCTAAAGGCCGCCGTGCGCCGCACGCTGACCCTGGAATCCAAGGGCAAGCAATACAAGCTGAACGACAAGATCGCCACCCTGCAAGTGCGTCCGCGCGGCTGGCACCTGGACGAGAAGCACGTCACCATCGACGGCAAGCGCATTTCGGGCGGCATCTTCGACTTCGCGCTGTTCCTGCTCCACAACGCCCGCGAGCAGATCGCCCGCGGCGCTGGCCCGTTCTTCTACCTGCCCAAGATGGAAAGCCATCTGGAAGCGCGCCTGTGGAACGACATCTTCGTGATGGCGCAAAACGAAATCGGCCTGCCGCAAGGCACCATCAAGGCCACCGTCCTGATCGAAACGATCCTGGCGGCGTTCGAGATGGACGAAATCCTGTATGAACTGCGCGAGCACAGCGCTGGCCTGAACGCCGGCCGCTGGGACTACATCTTCTCGTGCATCAAGAAGTTCAAGAACGACAAGGACTTCTGCCTGGCCGACCGCGCCAAGGTCACGATGACCGCACCGTTCATGCGCGCCTACGCGCTGCTGCTGCTCAAGACTTGCCACCACCGTGGCGCTCCCGCCATGGGCGGCATGAGCGCGCTGATCCCGATCAAGAACGATCCGGAGAAGAACGCCATCGCCATGGAAGGCATCATCAGTGACAAGCGCCGCGACGCCACCGACGGCTATGACGGCGGCTGGGTGGCTCACCCGGGCCTGGTCGAGCCGGCCATGAAGGAATTCGTGGCAGTGCTGGGCGACAAGCCCAACCAGTTCGGCAAGCAACGCCCGGACGTGCAAGTGAAGGGCGCCGACCTGCTCGACTTCAAGCCGGAAACGCCGATCACCGAGCACGGCCTGCGCATGAACATCAACGTCGGCATCCACTACCTGGGCGCCTGGCTGGACGGTAACGGCTGCGTGCCGATCCACAACCTGATGGAAGATGCGGCTACGGCCGAGATCTCGCGCTCGCAGGTGTGGCAGTGGATCCGCTCGCCGAAGGGCAAGCTGGAAGACGGCACCAAGGTGACGGCTGAGCTGGTGCGCAAGCTGATTCCGGAAGAGCTGGCCAAGGTGAAGGCACTGGTTGGTGGCGATACCAAGACGTATGACCGGGCTGCTGAGATTTTTGAGCAGATGTCTACGTCGGAGGATTTTGCCGAGTTCCTGACGCTGCCGCTGTATGAGGAAGTTTGAGCGGGTAGGGTTCTAGCAGGATGAAAAAACCGCGGCTTTGGCTGCGGTTTTTTCTTTTTGGGAGTTCGCCAGGACGTCAGTGTGATAGTGGGTAGGGCGACGCCTTTGGTTTCCACAATGGGGACGGGGTCGCCGGCGTCTGAACTGAGTTGATGGGAGCGGTGGGACAGGTCAGATATTCTCCACGGTCTGACCTTGGCGCATATCCATGCAATCGGATATACATTGGATTGTCGCGGTGGGAACGACGGCATCCGGTTGAATCAGCAGCCAGAAGCGGCCGTTCGACATCGAGGGGGACATGGTCGACGATTCAAAGCACTAGCAGCACGGCTGCCCGTCAATGCCGATCGAGTGTCCTGGCTTGCGCGGAGGCAGCGAATACGCTTCGGCGGACATCAAGTCGGCAGGGTAGAGTTGGAGGAACGATCGCGTTTTTTTGCCCTCGCGCCGGACAGCCAATTCACGTCAAGCCATCTTCTAAAGCCCGACGCCATACAAGGGCTGCAGGTGCCTACTTGCCGCCGACGCCGACCTTGCCGCGCCCGACCTTTCGATGCGGCACACAGGGGCGCAGCCTCTTCCTGGAGCCAGCCGTCAACGTGACGTGCTCCGCAGGGTAGCGGGTCGTCCTGTGCGGCGCGGCCTGATAGGCGGAATGGCCCGGATCGATGCGCTTGATAGCTGACATGACTGACACCTCCTCAGAGGATTCTAGTCCGAAACGGCACGGCGCTTATGCCGCCCGTCGCTAGCAGCCCCATGGGCGCTGATCTCGGGGCGCTCACCAGTGAGGGGCCATGACCGCAACATGCCAGACAGGCGCGGCAAACGTCTCCATCATGGTAATCGAGGACGCGATCAACGAAGATCCATGGGAGGTGTCAGGAATTCTGTGTGCTGAGG
>NZ_JFJW01000088.1:0-6497 GCF_000611125.1 Cupriavidus sp. SK-4 | reverse complement strand
TCGGCCTGTGGATCGAGCAGACCGAAGGCGCAACATCCAAATCGGCGAAGGCGTCGCACCCCGTTGATGCGGCTCGATAGGTTGAAGTTTTGGCATGGACAGCCGGCTCAGCGAAGGTGCACCGCAATCCATCTCCGCGCCACGGCAGCTGGGGGGCGCGCTTCTCCCATGCATTTTGTCTGATCTCGGCTGTGATGTCGGTATCGGACGCCTCACTGAGCGCCTGAGGGAACTGCAGCGATCCGAAGGGCCAGCCGCTTTTAATCGGCAGACGCCTCCACGAGCCTGGTCAGGCCGCTTACGTCAGGTCTTCCAACAGTACTTTGGCATCTTGCCAGTCAACGGTATCGAATCCCTCGGTGAACGTCCCATGAACACCGGCCAGGATCGAGCGCGCAGCATCCGTCTTGCCGCAGCGTTGCCATAACCGGGCCACGCTCAGCGCGCATTTCAGCTCGACTGACCTGGCTCCTTGGTCACGAGCGATGGCAATTGCCGCCTGAAAACAGGCTTCGGCTTCCTTGGCCCTGGTGGACGAGCCGGCTTCGTCGCCAGACAACATCAGAATCAGTTCCCCCTTGAGCCGAAGCAGAATCGGCTCAGCGAACCGCTCACCCGTGTTCTTCACCAGAGCTAACGCCCCGCTCAGCACATGAAGCCCTGCCTCGGCTTGCCCTGCTTTTCCATAAGCGTTGGCTAGCAGTCCCAGAAGCGTCGGCCGACCCAATGCCGCTCCGGTGGCTTCGTGGGCCCTGAGGCCTTGGTGTATTTGCGCGATTCCCTCCTCATGACTACCCTGCTCGGCCAGCGCCCAGCCGCGCAGGATCGTTCCCCAACCCAGATAGAGTGGGAACCCTTGGTCGCTCGAAAGCGCGATGGCGGCGTCTGCATACTCCTGCGCCAGTTGCACTTCGCGCCGGTACTGGTGCAATTCGGCCGCGAAGATCAGGCTCAAGGCAAGGCCGAACGGGTCAGAGGCCTTTCTCGCCAGCGCCAGCGCTTCCTCGCTGCGCGCGCGCGACTGGTCCGGCAAGCCCAAAAACCAGAGGGTCCAGCTCAACGTGCTCCGCATATGAACCGCGGGGTTCCGCGCATAACGCAGAAGTTTGCTGTATGGTTCCCGATCGGGGCGGTGCAGTGCCAGCGCCTGCTCCGTGTGGGTACGGGCCATCCTGATCTCGCCCAGACGGAACACGGTGGCTCCGAGAATTCGGTGCGCCTCCGCGAGCTGCTCCGGTTCTTGTGTATCCTGCGCGAGACCGAGGAGCCGCTCCGCCAAGGCGTGTGCCGTATTGAGTTGCGCACGCAATAGATAAAACGACCACAGTCCTAACTGCGCCGAGAAGATCTGCGGTGTTTCTCCGCCCTGTTCGCACAAGGCTAATGCACGCGTGTAGGTCTCCTCCACCTCTGGCGCACCATAGCCTCGAGCGGCCATCCAGGCAGGACCGAGGGTCAGCAGCATGGTGAGTTCCTCGTGGGCGCGTTCGGGGGTATCAGGCAGGGATTTGAGTAGATCGAGGGCTGCACTGAGATGCCCGATCGCCTCGAGCTGAGCTGAACGTTGCAGGGCCTGTTGGCCGGCGAGCTGCAGGTATTCGACCGCCTTCGGAACATTGCCGCTCTGGCTGTAGTGGTGCGCCAGCTCGCTGCAATACTCCTTCAGCCTGCCGGGAAACAATGCCTCGATGGCCTGGGCCGTACGTTCATGCAGTATGCTGCGCTGCCCCGAAAGCAGGGAATTGCCCGCGACCTCCTGCGTCAGCGCATGCTTGAACGCGTACTCCACCTCCGGGAAGGCGGGGCGCTCGTAGATGAAATCCCCCGCCTGCAGGTCAGCCAACAGGGGGTGCAGCACGTCGTCGGGCAGCGCCGTGACATGCCGAATCAGACTGGAGGGAAACTCCTTTCCGATGACTGCCAGCGACTGGAGCAGTTCCTTCTGCGGGACGGACAGCCGGTCGATACGGGCGGCCAGCACGCCCTGCACGGTCGTCGGCATATGCAGCGTCAAAGGGGCCTTCTCGATCCGGTAGTTTCCGGGCTGGCCGAGCAAGGCGTTCTCCTCGGCCAGTGTCTGAACCACTTCCTCCATGAAAAATGGGTTCCCTTCGGTCTTCGACAGGATCAGCAGTTTCAGGGGCGTGAGAGAGGGATCGTCCCCCAGCAACCCCGACAGCAGCCCCTGCGCCTCCGCCTGGCCCAGCGGCTCCAGGCACAAATGGGTGTAGTAGCGCCTGTGTGACCAGTCATGCCGGTACTCGGGGCGGTAGTTGACGAGCAAAAGCATCCTGGCACCCGGCACGTCCTCGATGAGGACATTGAGGAAAGCCTCCGTCTCACTATCCAGCCATTGCAGGTCTTCGAACAGGAGTATGAGTGTCTGATTTTGACTCTCGCGCACAAGCAGCCGCGCGATCGCCTCAAAGGTGCGCTGGCGGCGGATGGCGGGATCCATGGTTGGCAAGGCCGAACCCGGGTCGATGATGCCGAGCAGATAGAGCAGGTAGGGTAGATGGTCCTCCAGCGCGCGATCTAAGATCAGCAGCCTTCCGGTGACTTTCTCGCGATACCGGCGTTCATCATCCTGAGTTGTGATCTGAAAGTAGTTTCTCAGCAGATCGATCAAAGGCAAGTAGGGAAACGCCTTGCCGTGCGACACCGAGAAGGTTTCGAGCACCATGCAGCCCTGCTGCGAGCGTGCCTTGAACTCGTAGAACAGGCGCGATTTGCCAACTCCCGCTTCCCCCACGACCCCGACGCTCTGCCCATGCCCGGTCTTGGCGCGTTCCAACGCCTCACTTAAGCGCTCCAGTTCGGCCTCGCGGCCGACAAAGCGAGCCAGCCCGCGATGCGCCCCCACCTGCAGCCGCGTGCGCAATGCGCCGAGGCCGAGCACCTCATACACCACAAGCGGCTCCCGCAGGCCCTTGATGGGGGTGCTCCCCAGGGTCTTGAATTCGAAATAGCCCTCGGTCAGTTTGTGGGTCGATTCGCTGACGAGGATAGATGACGGCTTAGCGACCCCTTCCATGCGTGCAGCGATATGGATGGTATTGCCGACCGGGTCGTAGTCGGTGCGCAAGTCATCCTTGCGGATCGAACGGACCACCACTTCCCCGGTATGGACACCCACCCGGATCTGCAGCGGGATGCCCTGCTCCAGCCGGACCCTGTCACTATGGCTGCTCATGGCTTGCTGCATGCGGAGTGCCGCAAACAGCGCCCGCAGAGCATGGTCTTCGTGGGCGATCGGCGCGCCGAAAAGGGCCAGGATGCCATCCCCGAGGGCTTTGGCCACATACCCCTCATAGTGATGCACAGCTTCCATCATCAGCGCCACAACCGGGTCGATCAGGCTGCGGGCTTCTTCAGGATCCAGGTCCTGGATCAATGCCGTCGAGCCGGCCATGTCCGCAAACAGCGCCGTAATCGTCTTGCGCTCGCCGGCTACGTCTGCTCCCTTCGCCTCCATGGCCGCCCGCTCGGCGCGGATCCGTTCGGCCAGATGGGGCGGCGTGTAAAGAACAGGTGCAGGGACAGCCGGCGCTGGAGGCGGGCGATGGAGTGGCGCTGCAACCGAATCGGTCAATACCGCACCGCATGAACAGCAAAATTTCGCGGTGGGACTGGACTCGTAGCCGCAGTGAGGGCAGATTTGCGCAAGCCTTTGCCCACACTCCTCACAGAAATTGGCTCCCGCGGGACTCTCAAACCCGCAATTTGCGCAGCGCATGTTGCCCTCTGAATGCCGCCTGCCACGAACCCATTAGAGGCGCAATCACCGCCCTTCGCAAGACAGATCGTGGAGTCGGAGTGTGAGCCGAGCTGGCCACTTCGAGTTTCGCAGGACCACCTTGTCCGCCATCAGTTCGATGCCACCGAGCAGGATGCGCGCGCAGCGAAAGTCCTTGAATCCAGCATTGGTCGGGTCAGGCATTTGATGGCTCGATGGTCCTGCTCGACAATGTTGTTCAGGTACTTGACCTGCCGGATGGTGATGGGAGTTTCTCGTTGGGCGTTGACGTCGTGCAGGGCCGCCAGGTTGGATGCGCTGCCGTCGATGGTCACCGTGTCAGGCTGGCCATGCTGCGCGATGGCCTTCTCGAAAAACCGCCGTGCTGCGGCCTTGTCACGCTGGGCGCGCAGCAGGAAGTCGATGGTATTGCCCGCCTTGTCGACCGCCCGGTACAGATACTTCCACTGGCCGCGTACCAGGATGTAGGTCTCGTCCATGCGCCAGCTTTTCCCCACCGGACGCTTGGAGTGGCGAAAGATTTTGTTTAGCGCCGGTAGCAACTTCAGCGCCCAGCGATGCACGGTCGAATGGTCAACCGAGATGCCACGTTCGGCCATCATATCCTCGAGATGACGCAGGCTCAGCGGATAGGCGACATACCAGCGCACGCAGGTCAGCATCACCTCCAGCGGATAGTGCAAGCGCTTCAATACCTTCGCAATCTCCGTGTTCATCACCACTGCCCACATTGCCTGAATTCGATACCGGCTCATTCTACCGGAAGCTTATTGCGACATAACCTGCAATCTCCCGCGCGCCCGGGCGTTTGGGCTCGCGCTTGAGCTGGTCCCAGCCGGACTTGCCGGGTTGGCCGTCGAACAGCGCCTCGATCCGGTCAACGCGCACAGGGGCTTTGGCCAGCTCCGACAGGTCGACAGAATTCCGGGACAAGGCTTTGGAAATCTCGTCACCAGTGGAAATGGCAGACGATGTCTGCGAAATTCGGGCGGTGGGCAATTTCGCAGACGGTGTCTGCGAAATGTGGTCGATGGGCCAAGCTTGGTAACAGTTGAACCGGAACCGCCGCCGGTCGATTCAGAACTACCGTCGCCGCCGCATGCCGCGACGCTCGCGGCAATAGCTATACGCCTTGTTGCGTGACAGGGCAATGCGTTCGTAGAACTGGCTATTGATCTGTCGGTCAAGTTGCCGTACCGACCAGCCGCAGCGCAGGGCTTCAGTTTCGTAGAATCCGCGCGCCATCTCATTGCGCACCGAGAGCAGTCGGACGTACGCAGACCAGGGCAGCCCTGTTGCAGAAAGGCGAAGTAGCCGAAAGCGTCGATGTCATCACACCCGAACAGGCCTTGAAGGACCCGTTCGTGCTGGAATTTCTCAATCTGAAGGACGAGTATTCCGAGTCGGACCTCGAGGAGGCGCTAATCCAGCACTTAGCCGACTTCCTCTTGGAACTGGGTGACGACTTCGCCTTCGTCGGGCGTCAGCGCCGTCTACGCATCGACGACAGCTGGTTTCGCGTCGATCTGCTGTTCTTCCACCGCCAGCTCAAATGCCTGCTGGTCATCGACCTCAAGATCGGCAAATTCAGCCATGCTGATGCCGGCCAGATGCACATGTATCTGAACTACGCCCGCGAGCACTGGATGAAGCCGGGCGAAAACCCGCCCGTCGGGTTGATCCTGTGCGCGAGCAAGGGTAGCAACGAGGCGCACTACGCGCTGGAGGGCCTGCCGAACAAGGTGCTGGCCGCCGAATACCAGACCGTGTTGCCTAACGAGAATCTGCTGGCCGCGGAACTGGCCAGGACAAGGCGGGAGCTGGACGCACGCCTTGGCCGGCTAAACGACGCAGGAAGCGGCGAGTGAATGCGCGGCCCCGAACTTCATTATCCGCATACCGAAGCAAAAGTGGGTCTTCCGCAATTTGTGTGACGACGACGACCTTGCGTTGGAGGATGTTTTAGCGTGGAACGGGGTCGCCTCCGGCGCCCACCACCATTTTTGATGACCATATGGGCGAGTCTGGTAGCCTTGTGCCGGCCGCACGGTCTCAGCCGCCTGCGATGGCGATCGGACCAGCGTCTCCAGCAGGACAAGGCAGGCCGTGGCGGCAGGTGACGAGGTCGTGATTGCGAAGGCGGGCAAGCCGGTGGTCCGGATCGTGCCGTTCGCCAAGCCAAAGCCCTCACGGCGCCTCGGCGGGCTGCAGGGCAAGATCCGCACGGCGGATGACTTCGACGCGCCGCTCCCCGATGACTTGCTGGCCGCATTCGAGGGACGGTAATGCGCATCCTGCTCGATACCCATGTTTTCCTCTGGGCGGTCACGAATGACCCGAAGCTGAGCCAGACCGCGCGGCAACTGATCCTGGATGCCGAGGAGGTCTTCATCAGTGCGGCCAGCCTCTGGGAAATCTCCATCAAGGCGGGCCTCGACAAGATCGAAGTCAATGTCGACGAACTCATCGCTGAAATTACCGCCGCAGGCTTTCGCGAGCTTCCGGTGACGAACACGCATGCAGCCGCAGTGCGTCATCTGCCAAACCACCATCGAGATCCGTTTGATCGACTGCTGGTCGCTCAGGCGATCACCGAACCATTGCGACTGCTATCGGCAGACGAACGGATCTGGAAGTATTCCGACCTCGTCATTCGGGTTTAGGGTCCACAGAAACTTCGGCAGTGACGGCATAGCAGCCGAGGGCGGCCCCGATTTGACCGCTCCCCCAAGCTCCGCCG
>NZ_JFJW01000087.1:15263-27264 GCF_000611125.1 Cupriavidus sp. SK-4 | reverse complement strand
GGCCGAATGGCAGGCCGCCGGCTGGGTCGACGCCAGCCGCACCGCGCGCACCCTGCTGCCGACCGACCCTGCACAGCCGCCATCGGCCGCGCCACCACTGCACGACGAGCAGCGCGCCGCGGTGCAGGCCATTGCCGAGGCCGAGGGCTTTGCGCCGTTCCTGCTGCACGGGGTAACCGGCAGCGGCAAGACCGAGGTCTACCTGCATGCGATGCAGGCGGTGCTCGAACGCGATCCCCAGGCCCAGGTGCTGATGCTGGTGCCCGAAATCAACCTGACCCCGCAACTGCAGGCCCGCATCGCCGCGCGCTTCCCGCACCTGCCGCTGGCGGTGCTGCACAGCGGCCTGGCCGACCAGGAGCGCAGCCTGCAGTGGCTGGCCGCGCACCGCGGCGAGGCCCGCATCGTGCTGGGCACGCGCATGGCGGTGATGGCGTCGCTGCCGGCGCTGGCGCTGATCGTGGTCGACGAGGAACACGACACTTCCTACAAGCAGCAGGAAGGGCTGCGCTACTCGGCGCGCGACCTGGCGGTGTGGCGCGCCAAGCAGCGCGGCATTGCCGTGGTGCTGGGTTCGGCCACGCCGTCGATGGAGACCTGGTGGCGGGCCGGGCAGGGCACTTATCGCAAACTGGTGCTGCGCGAGCGCGCCCAGGCCGAAGCGACCCTGCCGACGGTGCGCCTGGTCGACCTGAACCACGAGCGCCAGCGCCAGCGCACGCTGTTCGAAGGCTTGTCGGTGCCGCTGCTGGAAGCCATCGACGCGCGCCTGGCGCGCGGCGAGCAGAGCCTGCTGTTCCTGAACCGCCGCGGCTACGCGCCGGTGATTGCCTGCGACAGCTGCGGCTGGCTGTCGGGCTGCCCGCGCTGCTCGGCGTACCTGGTGCTGCACCGCCCCGAGCGGCGCCTGCGCTGCCACCACTGTGGCCTGGAGGCGCCGGTGCCGCACCACTGCCCCGACTGCGGCAATGTCGACATCGCGCCGCTGGGGCGTGGCACGCAGCGCATCGAAGAGGCATTGGCGGCGCGCTTCCCGCAGGCGCGCATCGCCCGCATCGACGCCGATTCCACGCGCCGCAAGGGCAGCGCGCAGGCCATGTTCGACGAGGTCCATGCCGGTGAAGTCGACATCCTGGTGGGCACGCAGATGGTGGCCAAGGGGCACGACTTCCAGCGCGTGACCCTGGTCGGCATCGTCCATCCGGACGCGGCCATGTTCAGTCACGACTTCCGCGCCGCCGAGCACCTGTTCGCCTCGCTGATGCAGGTGGCCGGGCGGGCAGGGCGGGCCGGCCTGCCGGGCGAGGTGCTGATCCAGACGCGCTACCCGGACACCCCGGCATTGCAGGCGCTGACGCGCCACGACTATGATGGATTCGCGGCCAGCCAGTTGCGCGAGCGGCGCCAGGCCGGGTTGCCCCCGTTCTGCTACCAGGTGCTGGTAACCGCCGAGCACGGCCAGCTGGAGCGGGCGCTGCAGTTCCTGGAAGTGGCGCGCCGGCATGCCGAAACCTGCGAGCTGGCGGCCGAGGTGCAACTGCACGACCCGGTGCCGATGTCGATGGTGCGCATCTTCAACCGGGAGCGTGCGCAGATGCTGGTTGAGGCCACCTCGCGGCCCGTGCTGCAACGCTTTGTGGCTGAGTGGGTACAGACTTTCGCAGATGTGGGGACGGAGGCAAAAGGGGTGCGCTGGCAGCTTGAAATCGATCCGTTGCGGATCTGAGCCGACTGGCGTGGTGGTGAAAGGTGCAACCCTGGAATTAGGGTTTTCGATAGGGTTACACTAGGTTGCACCTTGATGATTTTCGGGAGTAAGATCGCGCCAGCTCACAGGCTGCGGCCGGTCGCGCGCCCGTGCCTGCCGGCATGGACGAGGTAGCACCGGCGGCGGCTCCAGTCTTTCGGAGAATTGCCCGCATGGCCACCACCACTCTCGGCGTCAAGCTCGACGACGCCTCGCGCGACCGCCTCAAGCGAGTTGCCCAATCCATCGACCGCACGCCGCACTGGCTGATCAAGCAGGCCATCTTCACCTATCTCGAGCAGATCGAGCGCGGCCACCTGCCGCACGAGACCGGCGCCGCCGGTAGCGCCGACGCGGATGGCGCCGACGGAGCCGAGCTGGTCCATGGCGATGCGCCGCAGCCATTCCTGGAGTTCGCCCAAAGCATCCAGCCGCAATCGGTGCTGCGTGCTGCCATTACCTCTGCCTATCGACGCCCGGAAACCGATTGCGTACCGGTGCTGCTGGAGCAGGCACGCCTGCCGCAGCAGCAAGGCGAGGCCGCCATCAAGATGGCCAAGACCCTGGCCACGCGGCTGCGCGAGCAGAAGGTCGGCACCGGCCGCGAGGGCCTGGTGCAGGGCCTGATCCAGGAATTCTCGCTGTCGTCGCAGGAAGGCGTGGCGCTGATGTGCCTGGCCGAGGCCCTGCTGCGCATCCCCGACAAGGCCACCCGCGACGCGCTGATCCGCGACAAGATCAGCGGCGCCAACTGGCAGTCGCACCTGGGCCAGAGCCCGTCGCTGTTCGTCAACGCCGCCACCTGGGGCCTGCTGCTGACCGGCAAGCTGGTCGCCACCCATACCGAATCGGGCCTGACCAAGGCGCTCACGCGCATCATCGGAAAGGGCGGCGAGCCGCTGATCCGCAAGGGCGTGGACATGGCCATGCGCCTGATGGGCGAGCAGTTCGTCACCGGCGAGACTATTTCCGAGGCGCTGGCCAACGCGCGCAAGTACGAGGCCGAAGGCTTCCGCTACTCCTACGACATGCTGGGCGAGGCCGCCATGACCGAGGCCGACGCGCAGCGCTACCTGGCCTCGTACGAGCAGGCCATCCATGCCATCGGCCAGGCTTCGCGCGGGCGCGGCATCTATGAAGGCCCGGGCATCTCGATCAAGCTGTCGGCGCTGCACCCGCGCTACAGCCGCGCGCAGCATGAGCGCGTGGTGGGCGAGTTGTACGAGCGCCTGAAGTCGCTGACGCTGCTGGCACGCCAGTACGACATCGGCATCAATATCGACGCCGAGGAAGCCGACCGCCTGGAGATCTCGCTGGACCTGCTGGAACGCCTGTGCTTCGAGCCCGAGCTGGCCGGCTGGAACGGCATCGGCTTCGTGGTGCAGGGCTACCAGAAGCGCTGCCCGTTCGTGATCGACTACCTGATCGACCTGGCCCGCCGCAGCCGCCACCGCCTGATGATCCGCCTGGTCAAGGGCGCGTACTGGGACAGCGAGATTAAGCGCGCCCAGGTCGACGGCCTGGAGGGCTACCCGGTCTACACGCGCAAGGTCTACACCGATGTGTCGTATATCGCCTGCGCGCGCAAGCTGCTGTCGGTGCCGGACGCGATCTACCCGCAGTTCGCCACGCACAATGCGCATACGCTGTCGGCCATCTACCAGATCGCCGGCCACAGCTACTATCCCGGCCAGTATGAGTTCCAGTGCCTGCACGGCATGGGCGAGCCGCTGTACGACCAGGTGGTTGGCGCCACCGCCGACGGCAAGTTCAACCGCCCGTGCCGCATCTACGCGCCGGTCGGCACGCATGAAACGCTGCTGGCCTACCTGGTGCGCCGCCTGCTGGAGAACGGCGCCAATACCTCGTTCGTGAACCGCATCGCCGACGACACCATCTCGCTGGACGAACTGGTGGCCGACCCGGTCGCCGTGGTCGAAGCCATGCACCGCGAAGAAGGCGGGCTGGGCCTGCCGCACCCGCGCATCCCGTCGCCGCGCACGCTGTACGGCAAGAGCCGTCCCAATTCGGCCGGCATCGATCTCGCGAACGAGCATCGCCTGGCGTCGCTGTCGTCGGCGCTGCTGGCTGGCACCAGCGAGCGCTTCGTGGCCGAGCCGCTGCTGGGCGCCGAGGTGCCGCGCGCAGCCGACGCCATCACCACGCCGGTGCTGAACCCGGCCGACCACCGCGATGTGGTGGGCCATGTCACCGAGGCCGGCCAGGCCGACGTCGACGCCGCGCTGCAGGCCGCCATCAATGCCGCGCCGATCTGGCAGGCGACGCCGCCGGACGTGCGTGCGGCCGCGCTGGAGCGCGCCGCCGACCTGATGGAAGCCCAGATGCAGTCGCTGATGGGCATCATCATGCGCGAGGCCGGCAAGACCTTCTCCAACGCCATCGCCGAAGTGCGCGAAGCCGTGGACTTCCTGCGCTACTACGCCGCCGAGGTGCGCCGCAGCTTCGACAACGAGACCCACCGCCCGCTGGGCCCGGTGGTCTGCATCAGCCCGTGGAACTTCCCGCTGGCGATCTTCACCGGCCAGGTGGCCGCGGCGCTGGCCGCCGGCAACCCGGTGCTGGCCAAGCCCGCCGAGCAGACCCCGCTGATCGCCGCCGCCGCCGTGCGCCTGCTGCGCGAAGCCGGCGTCCCGGCCGGCGCGGTGCAGCTGCTGCCGGGCCGCGGCGAGACCGTGGGCGCCGCGCTGGTCGGCGATGCCCGTGTCAAGGGCGTGATGTTCACCGGCTCGACCGAAGTCGCGCGCATCCTGCAGCGTAACGTCGCCGGCCGCCTCGATGCCGCCGGCCGCCCGATCCCGCTGATCGCAGAGACCGGCGGACAGAACGCGATGATCGTCGACTCGTCGGCGCTGGCTGAACAGGTGGTGGGCGATGTCCTCAGCTCCGCTTTCGATTCGGCCGGCCAGCGCTGCTCGGCGCTGCGCGTGCTGTGCCTGCAGGAAGACGTGGCCGACCGCGTGCTGGAAATGCTCAAGGGCGCCATGCAGGAACTGAACATGGCCAATCCGGACCGTCTCTCGACCGACGTCGGCCCGGTGATCGACGACGAAGCGCGCGGCAATATCGTGCGCCATGTCGATGCCATGCGCGCCAAAGGCCGCCGCGTCCACCAGGCCGACCCCAACGCCGCGCAGGGCGCCAGCTGCCGCAACGGCACCTTCGTGCCGCCGACGCTGATCGAACTGGACAGCATCGAGGAACTCAAGCGCGAGGTGTTCGGCCCGGTGCTGCACGTGGTGCGTTTCCCGCGCGCGGCGCTGGACACCATGGTCAGCCAGATCAATGCCACCGGCTACGGCCTGACGCTGGGCATCCATACCCGCATCGACGAGACCATCTCGTACATCGTCAGCCGTGCCCATGTGGGCAACCTGTATGTCAACCGCAATATCGTCGGCGCCGTGGTGGGCGTGCAGCCCTTTGGCGGCGAAGGCCTGTCGGGCACCGGCCCGAAGGCGGGCGGCTCGCTGTACCTGCACCGCCTGCTGTCGGTCTGCCCGCAGGATGCGGTGGTACGCAGCGTGCGCGCGTCGGACGCAGGCGGCGGCGCCGAGGCGGCCACGCTGCGCGACGAGGCCGCAGCGGCCTTCCAGGCCTGGGCCAGTGCCGAGCTGCCGGCGGTGGCCGCCGCCTGCGAGCGCCTGGCCGAGGCGTCGCCCTCCGGCCTGACCGTGACGCTGCCCGGCCCCACCGGCGAGCGCAACACCTACACCCTGCTGCCGCGCGAGCACGTGCTGTGCCTGGCCACGCAGGAGGCCGACCTGGCCCTGCAGCTGGGCGCCGTGCTGACCGTCGGCGCCGAGGCCGTATGGCCGGAAAACCCTGTCAGCCGGGGGCTGTTTGCGCGCCTGCCTAAGGGCGTACAATCGCGCGTCCGCATGGTGGCCGACTGGACCGCGGCGGACATCGCTATCGATGCGGTGCTGCACCACGGCGACTCCGACCAGCTGCGCACGGTGTGCGAACAGGTGGCTGTGCGCACCGGTCCGATCATCGGCGTGCAGGGCCTGGCGCAAGGTGAACCGAATATCGCGCTCGACCGTTTGCTGATCGAGCGCTCGCTCTCGGTCAACACCGCGGCCGCGGGCGGCAATGCCAGTTTGATGACGATCGGCTGAGGCAACCCTCGGACGTCGTCATGTCGAAGCACGCAGCGGTGGCGGCGATCCCGCCCCGTTGCGTATTGAAGCAAGGTGCGGCACTGCCAGGCTGCGCCGCTATAACTGCCGGCAACGGCACCACATCGGCACCATTTGGGACCCAAGGAGATCTGATGAGCTCGACATTCCACAAGACGGCAATGACCGTTGCCCTGACCGTGGCTGGCCTGACCGCCGCCTCCGCCGCGTTCGCGCAGGCGCAGGAAATCAAGCTGGGCTTTGCTGGCCCGATGACCGGCGGCCAGGCGCAGTACGGCAAGGACATGCAGAACGGCATTGTCCTCGCGATCGAGGACATGAACGCTACCAAGCCCAAGATCGGCGGCAAGGAAGTCAAGTTCGTGCTGGTCTCCGAAGACGACCAGGCCGACCCGAAGACCGGCTCGGTGGTGGCGCAGAAGCTGGTGGATAACGGCATCCAGGGCATGCTCGGCCATTTCAACTCGGGCACCACCATCCCGGCGTCGATGGTCTACAACCGCGCCGGCATTCCGCAGATCGCCATGGCGACCGCGCCGGAATACACCAAGCAGGGCTTCAAGACCACCTTCCGCATGATGACCTCCGACACCCAGCAGGGCTCGGTGATCGGCGCCTTCGTGGTGAAGAAGCTGGGCGCGAAGAACATCGCCATCGTCGATGACCGCACCGCCTACGGCCAGGGCCTAGCCGACGAGTTCGAGAAGGCCGCCAAGGCCGCCGGCGGCAAGATCGTGCGCCGCGAGTTCACCAACGACAAGGCGGTGGACTTCAAGGCCGTGCTGACCAACATCAAGCGCAGCAACCCGGACATCATCTTCTACGGCGGCGCCGAGACCCAGTCCGCGCCGATGGCCAAGCAGGTCAAGGAACTGGGCATGAAGGCCCCGCTGGTGTCTGGCGAAATGTCCAAGACCGACAACTTCCTGAAGCTCGCCGGCCCCGCCGCCGAAGGCACCGTGGTGTCGCTGGCCGGCCTGCCGCTGGACCAGATGCCTGGCGGCTCCACGTATGAGAAGAAGTACGAGAAGCGCTTTGGCTCGAAGGTGCAGACCTACTCGCCGTACGCCTACGACGGCGCCACCGCGATGATGTCCGCCATGGTCAAGGCCGGCTCGACCGATCCGGCGCGCTACCTGCCGGTGCTGGCTGCTACCAATATGCAGGGCGTGACCACCAAGACGCTGGCGTATGACGCGCGCGGCGACCTGAAGGATGGTGGTATCACTGTCTATAAGGTGGTTGGCGGCAAGTGGACGGTGCTGGAGACGGTTGGCGGGAAGTAAGCTGCTGGCTGGTTTTGGCTATGGGAGAACGCTGCCTTTGGGTGGCGTTTTTCCTTTTGGGGCTTTGGCGCCATAGCGCCCACGCGCCCAAACAAATCCGTATCTCCCCCATTGGCGCATAATCCCGCACTCGCACATTTTTTCAATCCATAGGAGCAGTACGTGTCCGAGCAGGAAGCCAGCTACGACCACGCCATCGGGCTAGCCAACCAGGGGCGCTTCGCCGAAGCCCTGCAGATTGCCGACAAGCTGTCGCAGGCCCGCCCCGAGGTGGTTGATTTCGTCACGCTGCGGGCGCGGCTGCACTTTGACAACGGTGACGCCAACGCCGCGCTGGCGGTGCTGGACGAGGCGCTGGCGCGGCTTGACACGCTGCCGCTGCAGCCGCCGCACCGCTGGGCCTCGCGCGGGGTGATCGCGCACCGCTACGGCGCCATGCTGATGAGCCTGGGCCGCGATGCCGAGGCGCGCCCGTGGCTGCATGAGGCCGCGCAACGCAGCGGCCTGCTGACGGGCGAATGGGCCGCGCATTTCCACGCCGGCCTGGCCGCCCTGCGCATGGGCGACATGGCCGCCGCGGCACGCTACTGGCATGACCTGATGGTCCGCAATCCCGACCTGGGCGCCGACGACATCACACCGCTGGTGACGGACTACATCGCCCGGGCCGAGGCCGCCGGTGTGCCGGTGGAGCCGCTGATGCGCGTCTGCCTGGGCCGCGTGGCCCTGGACAACCCGCATCTGCTCGAGTTCGATCCCGCAGCCGGTGACACCGTGGCCGCCGACCAGGCCGCCCGTGTGCTGGCCGAGCACCCTGACCACCCCGAGGCGCGCCGCCTGCGTGCACCGCTGCGCCACGGCGTGGGCGACGTCCAGGGGGCACTGGACGACCTGGCGGCCTACCTGCGCCAAGTGCCCGACCCGCAGAGCCAGGTACGCGAACTGGCCTGGCGCCACCAGCTGGCGCAGCGCGCCGACAGCACCCAGCCGGCCGATCGCGAGCCATGGCTGCGCTTCACGCTGACCGACCAGTCCGACGACGGTGCCGGCTACTACCGCGCCGCCATGGCACTGGGAGAGTTCATCGACGAGGTGCCGGCGGCCGAGGCCGCGCTGCGGCCGGTACTGGTGCAGGCCGGCCGTTCCGGCGTGGCGCGCTTCGACCAGTATTTCGCCACCGGCCAGGGCGACGCCGCGGGGCACGGCGGCAATGCCGACCCGCATGTCTATTCGCTGCTGTGCAGGCTGCTGTCGCGCAGCCTGCCGGCCGACGCCGCGCACGTGAACGAGCGCATCGCGCTGCACCAGCAGGGCATGGCCGCCAGCGAGTTCATCGACCACTGGATCGACCTGCTCGACTGCCACGCAGACGCTGGCCAGCACCAGAAGGTGGCCGAGCTGGCCGGCGAGGTGCTCAACCGCTACCCGCTGGAGCGCAACCCTGCCGACGTGACCTGGGCCTTCAGCCGCATGATCGCGGCCTGGAAGGCCATGGGCGGCGCCGAGCCGACCGAGGCCGCGCGCGCCGCGATGATGCATATGGATGCACGCCTGGACGCGCTGCCGGTGGAAGCCCGCAGCGAGGCCGCGCACCCGATGGCGCATGCGCGCGCGCACTTTGCCGTGCTGCTGCAGGCGCAGGTGGCCGGCATGGACGAGCACGACCGCACCGATGCCCTGGCCGAGATCGAGGCCCAGCAGCGCCGCGCGCTGCTGGTGGAGGATGCCTGGCTGTACAACCGCTTCGGCCAGGTCTGGCGCGACGTGGGCGAAGCCGAGCGCGCGCTGCCGCTGTTCGAGCAGGCCGTGGCGCTGACCGAGGGCGATCCGCTGGACCAGGCCGGCCCGCGCGTGCAGCGCGGGCTGGTCCACAACGCAGCGCGGCGCCACGATGCCGCGCTGGCCGACTTCGTCGCCGCCTTCGCCGTGCGTGACGACTGGGATGCCGACGTGTACCTGCGCGCAGTGCAGTCGGCACTTGGCCTGGACCAGCGTGAAACCGCGCTGGGGTATTTCGAGAAGGCCCGTGCCCGCGGCGCAGCGCAGGGCTCGACGGGCACTTTGTACGCACAGGTGGAGGCCGCGCTGAAGGCAACCCGGCCGATGTGGAAAGTCTGGGGCGTCTGAAACGTCGCTCCGGGCCGCCGAACGGTCTGAACATGTAAGGGATGTAAAAAACGCCATCTGGAGATGGCGTTTTTTACACGCAGATGACAGAAGTTGTGCGCGTGTTTTGTGCGGTGTCGGACAATCACTGACATGGATTGTGAAGTGCTTACATTACCATGTCGCCATGAATGGACTGAGCCAACTTTTTCCAAGCCTCCCGCTCGCGCCCGGCGGCCTGTTCTGGGTCGGGCTGGCGCTGGTCGGCGCCGGCCTGGCCGGTGAGCTGAGCCGGCGCTGGCTGCGCTGCCCGCGCATCGTCGGGTATGCCGCGGCGGGGCTTTGCGCCGGCATGCTGGGGCGCGGCATCGTCGACGAGAACATGATCAACCAGACCCGTATCCTGATCGATATGGCGCTGGCGCTGGCCTTGTTCGAACTCGGGCATCGCCTCTCGCTGACCTGGCTGCGCGCCAACCGCTGGCTGCTGCTGACCAGTGCCTTTGAAAGCCTGCTGACCTGGGGCCTGGTGGCGGCGGTGCTGCAATGGATCGGCGCCTCGCCCGGCGTGGCGATCCTGGCCGGCGGCATCGCGGTCAGCACCTCGCCCACCATCGTGCTGCAGCTCAAGAATGAGTTGCGCGCCGACGGCCAGGTCACCGAGCGCCTGATGGCGATGGCTGCGCTCAACAGCATCTACGCCGCCGCCATCGTGCAGGTTGCCACCGGCTGGCTGCATTCGGAATACGGCAACCTGGGCGCTGCGCTGCTGCATCCGCTGTACCTGCTGGTGGGCTCGTGCCTGCTGGCGTGGGTGGTGGGCAAGCTCGGCCATGCCATCTATGACCGCATGTCGGCCGACGACCACTACAGCTTCCTGGTGCTGGTGGGCCTGGTGCTGTTCACGCTGGCGCTGACCCGGGTACTAAAATTGTCCATGCCGCTGACGCTGATGCTGGCCGGTGTCGTATTCAAGCACCAGGACAACCAGCCGCATGTGTGGCCGCCGCATTTCGGCAGCGCGGGCAGCCTGCTGATCATCGTCATGGTGGTGTCGCTGGGCCTGCCGCTGACGGCACAGGACTGGGCCGTGGGCGGCGTCTACGCCATCGCGCTGGTGGTGCTGCGCCATGTGGCCAAGCTGGCGGGAGTGGTGTCGCTGGGTTCGTTCTCGGGCCTGAGCCTGCGCCAGTGCATGGCGCTGGGGCTGGCGCTGGCGCCGATGTCGGGCCTGGCCTACCTGCTGATGCATGACGTGGCGCGCCTCTACCCCGGTACCGGCCAGCCGCTGGCGGCCATCATCCTGTGCGCGCTGGCTATCGAACAACTTTTCGGTCCGGTGATCGCGGCCTGGGCGCTGCGCTACGCAGGCGAAGTCCGCGTCGACATCCGGTCCAATGGAGGAGGGCGCTGATGTCGCTCGAACCGTTCAAGCACTCAGAGGCACTGACCTTCGGCGTGGAGCTGGAGCTGCAGCTGGTCAACCGTCATGACTATGACCTGGCCCCGTTCGCGCCCGACCTGCTGCGCGCGCTCAAGGGCGCCGAGCATGCCGGCGACATCAAGCCTGAGATCAGCCCGTCGATGATCGAGATCAGCACCGGGATCTGCCACAGCTACCAGCAGGCGCTGGAAGAACTGACCGTGATGCGCGACCTGATGGTGGCGGCCTCGCGCTCGCTGAACCTGGGCATTGCCGGCGGCGGCACCCACCCGTTCCAGCAGTGGGCCGACCGCACCATCTCGGATTCGCCGCGCTACCAGTACATCTCCGAGCTGTATGGCTACTTGGCCAAGCAGTTCACCGTGTTCGGCCAGCATGTGCATATCGGCTGCCCCAGCGCCGACGAATCGCTGTTCCTGCTGCACGCCATCGGCCGCTACGTGCCGCACTTTGTGGCGCTGGCGGCATCCTCGCCCTATGTGCAGGGCGTGGATACCGGCTTTGCCTCGGCGCGGCTGAATTCGGTCGCGGCCTTCCCGATGAGCGGGCGGGCGCCGTTCCTGCTGACGTGGGACGCCTTCACCGCGTATTTCGAGAAGATGCGCAATACCGGCGTGATCGAGAGCATGAAGGACTTCTACTGGGATATCCGGCCCAAGCCGGAGTTCGGCACCATCGAGGTCCGCGTGATGGACACGCCGCTGACGGTGCAGCGCGCCTGCGATATCGCCGCCTATATCCAGATGCTGGCGCGCTACCTGCTGCTGTCGCGCCCCTTCATGCCGCAGGAAGATGATTACCTGGTGTACACCTTCAACCGCTTCCAGGCCTGCCGTTTCGGGCTGGAGGGGGAGTACGTGCATCCCAACGAACTGACGCGCATGCCGATCGCCGACCACATCCTGTCGATCTGCGACGCGCTGGTGCCGCACGCCGAGGCACTCGGCTCGCTGGAAGCGCTGGCCAATATCCGCGCGCTGGCAGAACGCCGCGATGGCGATGCCGAGTGGCTGCGCCAGGTCGATGCCGATGCGCGCAGCCAGCGTGAAACGGTGCGCAAGGCGTGTGACCGGTGGGCTTCCTGAGCCTGCGCCGGGCTGCCCTCTGGCTTATTTGACGCTGTAGCCGCGCCCCTGCATGCAGGCGCCCCAGGCCTGGTAATACGAGCCCATTGCCTGGCTGGTATTGGCTGCCGCCTGCTGGTTGGCCGCGTTCGCCTCGCGGCGCGACTGCCGGTGCGCCACGCCGCCCCCCACCG